>JBBQUE010000200.1:0-6125 GCA_038212805.1 Bryobacterales bacterium
GTTACCAGATCAACTGCTACGCCCCGGCCCTGAGCACCGCTTCCCAAACGGCGTGGGCGCTGCTGGGATTGGCGGCTGTGGGGGAACGCGATTCCGTGGCGGTGCAGCGCGGGTTGAAGTGGCTGATCGATACGCAAGGGCCGGATGGCCGCTGGCAGGAATCCCTGATGACCGGTACCGGGTTTCCTAACGTTTTCTATTTGACCTACCACCTCTACCGCGATTATTTCCCCTTGCTGGCGCTGGCCACGCTGCACCCGGAGCGCTCCGTATAGCGATACAATGTCGGCCATGGATGATACCTGGAATGACACCTGGAATAATACCTGGAATAATCGCCGCCAGTTCCTGCAGCTCGGCGCGCTAGCCGCCGCGCCTCTCTTTCTTCCAGCCCACGCAAAAGGCGCGAATGAACGAATCAGCTATGGCCTGATCGGGGCGGGTGGCCGGGGCCGTTACCTCAATCGCAATTTCCAAAAGCTGGGCGCGGAATGCGTTGCACTGTGCGACGTGTACCAGCCGAATCTGGAGGGCGCAGCCAAGGATTCGCCTGCCGGGATAAAGACCTATCTGGATTACCACGATCTTCTGGCGCAGCCCAATATGGATGCGGTGGTGATCGCCTCGCCCGATCATCATCACATTCCCATGCTGATGGCAGCCCTCGCGGCAGGTAAGGACGTCTACCAGGAAAAGCCGCTCTCCTATTCCCTGGAAGAGAGCGATCTGGCCATTAAGGCCGTTCGCAAGACTAACCGGGTGGTGCAGATCGGCATGCAGCGGAGCAGCGCGGATTCTATTATCAAGGCCAAGGCGCTGGTGGATAGCGGGGTTCTGGGGCAGATCACCATGGTGAAGCCGCAGTGGCACTGGAATATCGCCCGGCCGCTGGATAATTCGCCCCTGCCCGGCGAACTGAATTGGAAGCGCTTCCTGGGCAAAGCCAAGGATCGGGATGTGGAGCCCATGCGCTTCCGCAACTGGCGCTACTTCCGGGACTACGCGGGCGGCAATATGACGGATCAAGGGACCCACCTGATGGATGTGGTGCAGTGGTTCACCCAATCTGGCGGTCCGCCGCGCTCGGCGCTGATGAACGGGTTCGTGGCGAAGATGACCGGGGCCGAGCATCCCGATGTGTTCTGCGCCGTGTTCGAGTTCCCTCAGTTTCTGGCCACGTGGACTTTGAACTACGACAACGCGTATCAGAACGGGTGGTCGATTACGTTCCAGGGCGATAAGGGCACCATGATTTTGGATGAGGAAGGGTACAAGGTGTACGCCGAGCCTTGGAAGCGGGCCGCTGCGCCGATCTTTGAGGAGAAAGCTCCGGTGCCGATCGAGTCGCATATTCAGAACTTCCTGGATTGCGTGCGCTCACGCAAGGAACCTAATTGTCCGGTGGAGATCGCGGCGCAGGCCGTGGCGGGTCCGCATTTGGCGAATCTGGCGTTCTTGCAGGGGCGTAAGGTGATGTTGGGGTAAACCGTAATCCAGAACCTTTCCAGGCGGAAGAGTATAGTCGGTTCTCACGTTTTGAATGTGATTCATATGGTTCAGGAGTGGGCATCGGCCTGTGTCCGCACCGATGGCTTAATAGCACGGTAAATTAGAATCAGCGACACGTCACCACGGCAATCTTCCGTCGCAGCACGTCGAGTTTCACAGCATAAAAGCAGCTTGAAGGAGAAAGTAAAATGCTATTACTGCCAAGCAGACTTGTCCGGATTACAGCGGCGGGCGTGACCTGTTGGAGCGGCAGAGACCAGGATCCACCAGAAATGGGATGATAAAGGCGGGGAAAGATGCGCGCTCAAACAGTTCAGTACCTGACTCCCGATGAGTACCTGGAAATCGAGCGCAAGGCAGAGTACAAAAGCGAATATCTGAATGGCCGCATGTGGCCCCTGGGGGGAACGCCGTTCGGCATGGCGGGCGGAAAGCCGGCGCACAGCATCATTGCAGTTAACACTGCATTAGAACTCGGCATAGCCCTCAATGGTCGTTGCATTGTTTACAACAGCGATATGCGCCTGCGGGTTTCCTCAAATGGCTTGTACACCTATGCCGACGCCGCGGTGGTTTGCGGAAAGCCAGAATATGTAATGGGAGACTTACTCACGAACCCCACGGTGATCGTCGAGGTTTTATCGCCAACGACAGAGAAGGACGATCGTGGGATGAAGTTTCACCAGTACCGGACGATTCCGTCTCTCCAAGAATATGTTTTGATTTCT
Organism: Bryobacterales bacterium; assembly: GCA_038212805.1. GTDB lineage: Bacteria > Acidobacteriota > Terriglobia > Bryobacterales > Bryobacteraceae > JANXQZ01. The sequence continues at coordinate 2,238 of JBBQUE010000200.1, forward strand.
CAATCCGAGCCGATCGTCGAGATCTTTTCCAGGACCCTGGAGCCGTTTTGGCGTTATCGGGCAATCGACGAACTCGCCGGGACAGTTCACCTGGAAAGCTTGCAGTGTGAGCTTGCAATGTCCGGAATTTATCGTCACATTGAGTTTGAGGCAGATTAGTTTTCATGCGATTCCGTGGCTTACTGCCATCTGCTTGATTGCCGTCAGGGGCAAGGCAGAGCCCAGGATCCACCAGAAATGGGATGATAAAGGCGGGGTAAACATGGACGCTCAAACCGTTCCGTACCTGACTCCCGATGAGTACCTGGAAATAGAGCGCAAGGCAGAGTATAAGAGCGAATATCTAAATGGCCGGATGTGGCCGTTGGGCGGAACGCCGTTCGGCATGGCGGGGGGAAAGCCGGAGCACAGCCTGATTGTCGGCAACGCCCACGGTGAACTAAGGATGGCTCTCAAGGGGCGCTGCCGGGTTTATAACAGCGACATGCGGTTGCGCGTCTCCGGGGCTGGTCTTTACACGTATCCCGATCTGGCGGTGGTCTGCGAAAAACCGGAATACGCAAAGGGCGACTTGCTGACGAATCCCACCGTGATCGTGGAAGTGTTGTCGCACACGACCGAGAAGAACGACCGTGGGCTGAAATTCGATCAATACCGCACGATTCCGTCCCTGCAAGAATATGTGCTGATCTCACAATCCGAGCCACGCGTGGAAGTCTATGGAAGAACGCCCGAGCCGTTTTGGCGCTACCGTTCAATCAGCGAGATCTCCGGAGTTGTTCGTCTGGAAAGCGTGGGCTGCGAAATCCCGATGGCGGAAATCTACCGGGACGTCGAGTTTGAAGTAGGCTAGCTGGCCGGTTCCACCCAGACCCGCCCGGCTACCGCCTTTCCCAACTGCACCGGCTGGCCCTCAATCCGCAGCGTAAACGTATCGTCGTAGTTGAACGACACCATTTCAAACCCCGCTCCGGGATGAATTCCCACGCCGTTCAGAAATTCCAATAACCGGCGATCGCGCTCAAACACGCTTGCCACGGTCGCGGTAGACCCGGCCTGCATTTCACCCAGCGGCTTCCAACCCCGGCGGCGGCGATCCTGCGGCGTATCACCCTCAACCCGATTGCCGTGCGGGCAAGCTTCCCCGGTGCCAAGTCTTTCCAGCAGGCGGCTCTCGAAGTCGGCCGAAACCGCGTGTTCCAACTGCTCGGCTTCGTCGTGGACTTTATACCACTCCATGCCGAACACCTCGGTTAGCATCCGCTCAATCAAGTGATGCCGTTGTAGCAGGCGATTCGCGATTTCACGGCCGGCCGGCGTAAGCGATAGTTGAGCTTCATGGCCTACATCGATCAGGCCGTCGCGCTTCAGCCGCTTGATCGCCATGGTGACGGCCGGCGGCGAAACATTCAGCCAGCGCGCCAGGGTGGCGGCGATCACGATCTCGCCTTCGCTTTCAGCCTCCGCGATGGCCTTAAGATAGTTCTCTTTGGAGATGGTGATCTTCAAACCAAAATTGTATCGCGTAAGACTAAAACACTCGTCATGTTATGCTTTTGGGATCAAGTTTTGAGGAGTCATTCGTGTTATACGCCTGTAAAACCCTGCTTTCCACAGCTTTCCTGGCCCTGGTTCCGCTCCTGCTCTTAGCGGAAGAGAAGGTTGATCTGGCGGCCGTCAACAAGATCAAGACCGAAGCCTTTGAGAATTCAAAGGTGATGGACCACATGTTTTACCTGACGGACGTGAACGGTCCGCGGTTGGCCGGATCCCCTGGATTCAAAGGCGCGGGCGATTGGGCGGTGGGCCGGTTGAAAGAGTATGGGCTGGTGAATGTGCGGGAAGAGAAGTGGGGTCCGTTTGGGCGGGGCTGGGTTCTGAAGCATTACGAAGGGCATCTGATTGAGCCGCAGTATGCTCCGCTGATCGGCGTGCCGCTGGCCTGGACCGGCAGCACCGAAGGCAGTGTGTCGGGCGAACCGATGATGGTAAGCATTCAGACCGAAAAAGATTTCGAAAAGTATAAAGGGAAGCTGAAGGGCAAGTTCGTGATGACTCAGCCCCTGAAGGAAATCGGGGTGCAGACCAACGCGCTGGGGCATCGCTTCACGGATGCCGAGCTATCGACGGAAGCTGTAGCGCCCGACCCGTCCGCTCGCGGAGGCTTGGGCGGTGGACGTCCCCCAGCCATGTTCGGCGGCCAGCCCATTCCCACCGATCCCGAAGCGCGCCGCAAGATGATGGAAGAGCGCCGGAACTTCACCGAGAAGGTAGCCCAGTTCTATAAAGAAGAGGGCGCGCTGGTGATTCTGAGCTATGGGTTCACGGGCGATGGCGGCACGGTGTTCGTGGGCAGCGGTGGATCGTACGATCCGAAGAAGCCCACCGCGATGGCCTCCGTCGCACTCACCCCGGAGCATTACAACCGCATCGTGCGCTTGATGGACCACAAGATCCCCGTCAAGCTGGAGTTCAACATCAAGGCTGATTTCCTGACGGAGAATCCAGATTCGTTCAACGTGATTGGCGAGATTCCCGGCAACGGCAAGAAGGACGAGATCGTGATGATCGGGGCGCATCTCGATTCCTGGCACGGCGGTACTGGGGCCACCGACAACGCCGCGGGCAGCGCCGTGATGATGGAAGTAATGCGCATCTTGAAAACCATGGAAGGCAAGCTGGACCGCACCGTGCGCATTGGGCTGTGGGGTGCGGAGGAGGAAGGGCTGCTGGGATCGAAGGCGTATGTGAAGGAGCACTTTGGCGATCCGGCCACCATGAAGCTGACTGGCGAACATTCTAAACTGGCGGGCTACTTTAATTACGATAATGGCACCGGCAAGGTCCGCGGCGTTTACCTGCAGGGCAACGACATGGTGCGGCCGATCTTCGAGCAGTGGATCAAGCCTTTCCAAGACCTGGGCGTAACCACGGTCAGCATTCGCAACACCGGCGGCACCGACCATCTTTCGTATGACGCCGTGGGGCTGCCGGGCTTCCAGTTCATCCAGGATCCGATGGAATACGGCACGCGGACGCATCATTCGAACATGGATGTGTATGACCGGATCCAGGGCGGCGACCTGATGCAGGCTTCGGCCGTGATTGCGTCGTTCGTGTACAACACCGCCACCCGGCCAGAGATGCTGCCGCGGAAAGCGCTGCCGAAGCCGACTCCGGCGCGGCGTGAAGGGGGCAACGCCCCCATGCCCACCGCTGAATAGTTTGCTTTAGGCGGGCGGGTTTTACGACAGGTAGAACTCGCCCGCCCCTGTGATTTCCGCTGGCCCTGTCAGGTAGACTGAATCTTCCCACCTTAGCTGTAAATCCCCCGCTTGCGTTTGGATCTTCACGGGGCTTTGGACCAACCCGCGCAGGATGGCGGCAGCGCCTGCGCCCGTGGATCCGGTGCCGGAACTGAGGGTGGCTCCCGCGCCGCGTTCAAAGAAGCGCACATTGATAGTGTGGGGATCGATCACTTGGACAAACGAGACGTTGGAGCGCCGGGGAAAGTCCGGGTGCGCTTCGATTTCGGCTCCAAGCGTGGCCCAATGGGTGGGCATCTGATCGACGAAGACGGCGCACTGGGGATTGCCCACGTTGAGAATCGTCACTTCGCGGACGCCGCCGGTGAGGGGGAGCGGGTGCCGGATCTGGTCTGCCTGATAGACGGGCAGGCCCATATCCATCTCAAAGTGGAAGGTGCGGTTCTGGCGGCTGATCAGGCGCAGGTGTCTGACGCCGGCCCCCGTGGTGAGGGTGACCGCATCGTTGGCCAAGCCAGCGTCAACCAGCAGAGCCGCGGCGCACCGGGTGCCGTTGCCGGAAAGTTCAGCGGTGCTGCCATCGGAGTTATACAGCTGGATGGCGTCGGGCCGGACCTGTATC
>JBBQUE010000201.1:0-6111 GCA_038212805.1 Bryobacterales bacterium
CTTTCACGACTGCTTCACCTGGCCGAAGACGTGCAAATCATGGAACTCGCCGTGGAGCAAATAAGCCTGCCGGAGCGTGCCATCTTTTTGAAATCCCAGCCGGTTCGCTACGGCAGCGCTTCGCAGGTTGCTGGCCACGCAGCGGATCTCCACGCGGTGAAGCTTCAACTCGTCGAAGGCATGTTGGACTACAACGCGGACACAGTCGGTTATGATCCCTTGGCCCTCATGCTCTTTAGTGAGCCAATAGCCAATCTCGGCTTTGCGGTGAATCCAGTTGATGGGTAAGAAGCCAACGGAGCCCGCAAAAGCGCCGTGAACTCGAATTCCGGCTGAAAATCCCTCGTTGCGGGCGTACTGTCCCAGGGATCTGCGGATGAATTCGCTGGTAGCCGCGGGGTCGGGCGTGGCATCCACCCAGGGCAGCCATTGGCGCAAGTGCTGACGATTGGCGTCCACGGCAGCGAAGACCTCCTCCGCATGTCGCTCCTCCAGAATTCCCAACTCCACCCCAGGGCGCACTTCACAACGGAACATCCGGTTATCTTATCTGATTCGCACTACCATGAGGATGTGCGAAGAACGATTTTGGTGGCAGCCTTGGTCGCCGCGGCCATGGGTGCCCAGATGGAATTTATCCATTTTACCGACGTAGCTCCAACCGCCGGACTTTCCGTTTCGAACACCTTTGGCGGCCGGACGCAAAAGGACTATATCCTTGAAACAACGGGAAATGGCGCCGCCATCTTCGATTTTGACGGCGACGGGCGCAATGACATTTTCATCGCAAATGGCACCACTTTGAAGCGGCGTCCCAACGAAACGACCCGTTTGCCGCAGCTCTATCATAATGATGGCAACGGCCACTTCACCGATGTCGCCAGGCAGGCTGGGTTTGACGTTGAGGGTTGGGCCCAAGGCGTCTGCGTGGGCGATTTCGACAACGACGGCCACCCCGATCTGCTGATCACCTATTACGGGCATAACCGCCTGTATCGCAACCTGGGCAATGGCAAGTTTAGTGATGTCACGGCCAAAGCCGGCCTCCCGACCACGGGTACGCGCTTCGGTTCCGGATGCTCCTTCATGGACTACGACCGTGATGGCCACCTGGACATCTTCGTGGCGAACTATGTCGATCTGGAACTGAACAAAACTCCAAAGCCGGGCGACAACGCGAACTGCGAATGGAAAGGTTTGAAAGTGATGTGCGGACCACGCGGCCTGCCCCTGGCGCGCAACGCGCTGTACCATAACAACGGCAATGGGACGTTTTCGGACGTTTCGCAGGCCTCAGGTATCCTCAAGCCCGGCGGGAGATATGCCCTGGGTGTTACTGCGGCCGATTTTGATAATGATGGCTGGCCGGACATTTACGTCGCGTGCGATATGACACCCAGCCTGCTCTTCCGGAATAAGCACGACGGAACGTTTGAAGAGCGCGCGGTGGAAGCCGGAGCCGCTTATAATTTCGACGGCCAGTTGCAGGCTGGGATGGGGATAGCCGTAGCCGATTTCGAGGGGAAGGGTTTCCTGGGGATCGCCAAAACGAATTTTTCGGGCGACCTGCCTTCGCTCTATCGCAATGAAGATGGCAAATTCTTTAGCGACATATCCCAGCAGTCAGGCTTGGGTACCAACCATCTGTTGGGTTGGGGTATTGCCTTTGTGGACCTGGACGAAGACGGGTGGAAGGATCTGGTGATTGCAAACGGGCATGTGTATCCCGAAGTGGAGCGGAGCGCGGTGGGCGACCAGTATCTGCAACGCACGCTAGCGTATCGCAACCTGGGCAACGGCAAGTTCGCAGACATCACCAGCCAAAGCGGCCCGGCATTTGAACCTGGACGTCCGGCGCGCGGCCTGGCGGTTGGGGATCTGGACGGCGACGGCCGGCCCGAGATCGTGATCGTCAACATGAACGCTACGCCGAGCCTGTTGAAGAATTCGGGCGCGCGCCAGAACTGGATTGCCGTCACGCTGATAGGGACAAAATCGAATCGAAGCGCGATCGGAGCACGGGTCACCGTGGAGGCTGGCGGCCGCCGTCAAATGGACGAAGTGATGAGCGGTGGCAGCTTTTACTCGCAGAACGATCTGACGCTGCATTTTGGATTGGGAAAGGCGGGCGGCGTGGACCGGCTGCACATCCGCTGGCCGAGCGGGTTGGAGCAGGAATGGAAAGGGCTTCCCGCGCGGAAGAAGTTCGTCTTTACTGAGGGCACGATAGGCTATGATGCGAGCTAAGCCATGCTGATCCCGTACCAACCATTGACCTTATTCGCTGAACAGATTCTGAAAGCACTGGCGGTCCCGGAGTGGAAGGCGCGTCTGGTAGCCCATTCTCTGATCGCTTCCAACCTGCGCGCGGTGGATTCGCACGGCATACAGCTTCTACCCTTTTATGTCGATCAGATGGAGCACGGGAATATGAACGTGGCGAGCGACGGCGCGATTGCCCATGAGAGCGGCGCGTGCCTGACCTACGATGGCCAGAACGCGATCGGGCAGGTGGTGGCGGATCATTGCTGCAAACATGCCGTCCGAATCGCCAAGGAGCAGGGCGCGGCGGTGGTGGTATCGCGTGAATCTAATCATTTCGGAGCCGCGGCATTCTGGGCGCAGCGCATTTCTTCCGCCGGATTGCTGGGCTTGGTCATGTGCAATGCCTCTCCGCTGGTGGCCCCGTGGCAAGGCCGCGAGCCGCGCATGGGGACGAACCCCATCTGCGTGTCCGTTCCCGGCGCCGATACCTGGCTGCTGGATATGGCTACCACCACCGTGGCGGCGGGAAAGATCTTTAAGGCGCACTTCAGCCAGCAACCGTCCATCCCCGCAGGTTGGGCTATGGATGCGGAAGGGGTGCCTACTTCGGATACCCAAACCGCGCTCAATGGACTGCTGATGCCACTGGGGGGCTACAAAGGCAGTGGCCTGGCCATGATGGTAGAGATATTCTGCGCCGTTTTAGGGGGAGGCGCGATGAGCACCCAGTTGGGGGGGATTCGAATTCATGGCCGGCCCGCGCGGGTGAGCCAGTGCTTCATCGCTATTGATGTGGCCCGTTTCATGCCTCGGGAGCAGTTTGAGGCGCGTATGCAGGAATTGGTTACGTTGATGAAATCTTCCACGCCTGCTAAGGGATACGACGAAGTAATCATGGCAGGCGAGCCGGAATGGCGTGCTGAGGACGAGCGCAAGCGGAAGGGAATCCCCGTGTCCGATGGGACGTGGAACGATCTTGTTGCCATCGCCGGACGTCATGGGGTGCAGGTACCGGCTTGACGGGAGGGGAGCGCGATATGGTTCCGCTGAGCGAATATCTTGACCGCAGCTTCGATCCGGACTGTGAATACCTGGACGGAGTGCTCTTGGAGCGAAACGTGGGGAAACGGAAACACAGCCGGATGCAGGTGTTGATGGCTTCGGCTCTCGTCGCCCAGGAACGCACTGCCGGCGTGATCGTACTACTGGCACAGCGCCTTCAAATCACGAGAACGCGTGTCCGCATCCCGGATCTATGCGCTATCCGCGCGTCCGACCCTGACGATCAGGTAGTGGTCCATGCCCCACTTCTCTGTATCGAGATCCTTTCGCCGGACGACGGCATGTCCGAAATGCAGGACCGCGTGGACGACTATCTTTCCATTGGCACCGGGATCGTTTGGATTGTTGATCCCTGGCGTCGGAAGGCATATACCGCGGACCGGTCAGGACTTCGCGAATATCCTGACGGCATATTGGCTTCCAAAGATTCCGCCCTGGTGGTGGACTGTTCGCTTCTGTGGAGCTAAATCCTTTCCCATTCCGAATTCCTGAGAACTCGCCAGCCAGATTGCCACCAATCCGTTGAGATGGCATCTATCGCAGTATCGGCATTGTCCAAGGAGGAAGAACTCCACTGGCTCGCGCTCAAGCTAGTTTCGGGGTTGGGTACCCGGCGCGCGTTCCAGTTGATTGAACGATTCCGTTCACCCATGGCCGTCTTCCGCGCTTCCCGCTCAGAGCTTGCAGGGCAGGGACTTCCTGGCACCATCGCACAAAGCATCGAAAGCGGCTGCACGTTTGAGGATGCTGTGGATCAGCAACAAAAGATGATGGCCTGTGGGGCAGTTCTGGTTCCCATCTTCGACCCCCGCTACCCACCGCGCTTGCGGGAGATCTATGACCCTCCCGTGGTCCTTTTTGTCCGGGGACGCGTTGAGCTTCTACAGTCAACCATGCTGGGCGTAGTGGGAACCCGCCGGCCTACAGCTTACGGAGTTGCTGCCACTGAGCGGCTTTCACCCGATTTATCGCAGGCCGGTCTCACCATAGCCAGCGGCATGGCGCGCGGCATAGACACGTCGGCCCACAAGAGCGTCCTGGCGATCGGTGGCGATACAGTGGCGGTCTTCGGGTGCGGCGTAGATCAGCTTTATCCCGCTGAAAATAAGAAGCTTGCGGTGGAGATTGAAAAGAAAGGCCTGCTGATTTCCGAATTTCCCATGGGCACTCCGGCCTATCCTCAGAATTTCCCGATCCGGAACCGGATTATCAGCGGGATGAGCGTGGGTGTCATCATTATAGAGGGGGCGCAGTACAGCGGATCGGCGATTACGGCGAAAATGGCGATCGATCAACAGCGCGAAGTTTTCGCTGTTCCGGGCAGCATAATGTCGAAAATGAGCTGGGGTCCAAATCTTCTGATCAAGCAGGGCGCTAAGCTGGTGCAAGAGTGGAACGACGTTCTGGTGGAACTTCCAGCTGAGGTGCGGCGTCAGTTGATTCACAAGGCGCAAGTCCGCCAAGGAATGCTACCGCTGGGTGAAACTGCAGAAGAATCAACGACATCCGCCGATTCATTTAGTCCCGACGCCCGCAAGTTATTACGAGAGATCAAACCCGATGCCCCCATTCACATGGACCAATTGCTCGAAACTTTTGAAGCCATGAGCTCATCAGAGATAATCGCCGCGCTGTTCGAATTAGAGATGTTGGGTCTGATTCGCCAACTTCCCGGACGGAACTTTGTTAAAGTGTGGTAGGTTCCGACCAAATCGAATTTGTAAGCTATCTAACGGAAATTAACAAAAAATGGCAAAATCTCTCGTCATCGTCGAATCGCCGGCGAAGGCGAAAACGATCGGTAAATATTTAGGCAAGCAGTACGTTGTCAAAGCCTCGCTCGGACATATCAAGGATCTTCCTAAGAATGACCTGGCCGTGGCCGTTGACCAGACTTTCGAGCCCAGGTACGAGGTAATTGAAGGAAAGAAGAAGCTCATCGCCGAGCTGAAAGCGGCCGCGAAGGGCGTTGATTCTATTTATCTGGCAGCGGATCCGGATCGCGAAGGCGAGGCCATCTGCTACCACCTGCAGGAAGAGTTGCAGGGTACGAACAAGAAGACTGGCGGGGTGCCGATGTACCGCGTCATGTTCAATGAAATCACCAAGAACGCGATCCAGAAAGCGTTCGAAAAGCCCCTCCAGGTAAACGTACACCTGGTAGAGGCCCAACAGGCACGGCGCGTGCTGGACCGGTTGGTGGGGTATAAAATCTCGCCTCTGCTCTGGGACAAAGTCCGGCGCGGTCTGTCGGCGGGACGCGTTCAGACGGTTGCTTTGCGGCTGATCGTGGATCGCGAGCGGGAAATCCGGGCGTTCCTCAAGCGCGAATACTGGTCGGTGGACGTTCAACTGGCCGCGAAGAAACCACCGGTTCTGAAGGCTCACTTCACCCGCCGGAACGACGAAACGCTAGAGCTTCCGAATGAAGAAGCCTCCGTGGCGCTACTGGCGCAACTGGAAGGGGCCAACTACGTAGTTCATTCCGTCAACACACGGGAGAAGAAGCGCAACCCGGTGGCCCCATTCATCACGTCCACCTTGCAGCAGGAATCTTCCCGTAAGCTGCGGTTCAGCGTGAAGCGCACCATGATGCTGGCGCAGCGCCTGTATGAAGGCGTGGAGATAGGGGAAGAAGGCGCGTCGGGTTTGATCACCTACATGCGTACCGATTCCACCCGGATTTCTAACGACGCTCTGGATGAAGTCCGCGGCATGATCGCCCAACGGTACGGTGCTGATTTCGTGCCCGAAAAGCCGAATGTTTATAAAAGCAAAAAGGAC
>JBBQUE010000202.1:0-6105 GCA_038212805.1 Bryobacterales bacterium
CGCCTGGTTCCACCTCAAGTCCTCGAAGCGGCCCACATCGTCTGGCAGCAGGCCCTTGAACTCGGCAGCCGCGCGGGTTACCGCAACGCCCAGACCACCGTCATCGCCCCCACCGGCACCATCGGCTTCATGATGGATTGCGACACCACCGGAATTGAGCCCGACCTGGCCTTGGTGAAGTACAAGAAACTGGTAGGCGGCGGCGTCATCAAGATCGTGAACAATACGGTCCCACAGTCGCTGATCAAACTCGGTTACAGCCCAGAGCAGGTGGAGCTAATCGTCAGCCACATCGATTCCACCGGCACTATCGAAGGCGCGCCGGGGCTTAAGGATGAGCATCTGGCGGTATTCGATTGCAGCTTCCGGCCGCAGAACGGCAAGCGCTTCATCCATCACATGGGCCACGTCCGCATGATGGCGGCGGTGCAGCCGTTTATCTCGGGCGCAATTTCGAAGACCATCAACATGCCGGAAGAATCCGGCGTGGAAGACATCATGGAGGCCTACACCGAAAGCTGGAGGCTGGGGCTGAAATCGGTAGCCATTTATCGCGACAACTCCAAGCGTATTCAGCCGCTCAGTTCCGGCACCGGGAAGGGCGAGAAGAAAGCCGCGGTCCCGGCCGTGGCGTCGACCGCCGTCACCGAGAAAATCGTATACCGTCCCGTGCGCCGGAAGCTACCCGATGAGCGCCGCTCCATCACCCACAAGTTTTCCATCGGTGGCCATGAAGGTTACATTACGGTGGGCATGTATGAGGATGAAACTCCGGGCGAAGTGTTCATCTCGATGGCCAAGGAAGGCTCCACGATTTCGGGGCTGATGGATAGCTTCGCTACCTCTATCAGTTACGCGCTGCAATATGGCGTGCCGCTGAAGTTTTTCGTGGATAAGTTCAGCCACGTGCGCTTCGAGCCGAGCGGCTGGACGGGCAATCCCCAGGTGCCTTACGCCAAATCCATCATGGATTACATCTTCCGCTGGCTGGGCGCGAAGTTCCTGGGCCCGGAGTACGCGGTCACTGAGGCGGGCGATGCCAAAGTGTTGCGTCCCACCGAGCCTGAATCACAGCAGGCTTTACCGTTTGCCGCAGTCGTTAGCGATGCCCCGCTCTGCGCCGAGTGCGGCGGACTGATGACCCGGAACGGCAGTTGCTATAAGTGCGAGAATTGCGGCGGCACCAGCGGCTGTAGCTAACAGAGTTCGTCCATCCTTCCATCCTAAGTTGGGCGGGTTGTAGTTCAAACCCGCCCAACATTTTCCCGCTAAACTGTTACGCTTTGACCAGCGTCCCCCTTCCCTCCCAGTCTGGTAATTCCCAAAACCAACCGGAGAATCGTTATGCGCGGAATCAAGTGTTCTGGGTCATTTGCCGGTGCAAGTCATGGATCAAAGCGGCCACCAACTCATAGGAAAGGTCCTGGTGGCTCGCGACAGCGCAATATTTGCTGTGAGTTTAGTAAGGCAGAAGCACTGGAATCTATTGAAGTGAGTCGGGGGCCGGTGACTCGCCCCCCCCCGGCGGTTCTGGAATTCTAGAAGTGGATGCGCAGGCCGAACTCGATGGAACGGTTCTGGGCTCCGTTCGGAGTAGTGAACTGGTTGGTGACTACTCCAAACGTTGCCGGGTTATTGATATCCGTGTTCGGATCGGCCGGCACGAAATGATTCAAGACGTTCACGAACTGGAACGTCAAGGTGGCCCCTATCCGCTCGGTCGCCCGGATGTCTTTCGATAGGGTCGCGTCCAGATTCCAGAACGGGAATCCGCGAATGATGCCCGCGCCGCCCGAGCCGGTATCCTGTCCCAGAACCGGCCGCCGGAACTGCTTCCAAACCGCGCACGGATCCGCGAAGATGTTCACTCCCGTGTTGCCGCTGGTGCCGGCGCACGTCCCGGCGGAGTTCACGTTGTAATTCACCGCATTCCCGCCCGTAAAGCTTCCGTTCGGGATGGCGTTTTCATAGTTGGAGGACTGGCCCGAATAGATTTCCCCGAAAGCCTGAGCGTTGCCGCCCACCGAGAGGCGCTGGGGAAGGCCCGTCCGTGCGGTGAAGAGCGGCGCAATCGCCCAGCCTCCCAGAACGCGGCCCGCCAGACCCTTCTGGCTTCGGTAGAACGGCGGCTGGTACAGCATCAACAGGCTGTAGGTGAACTTGACGTCGAACGGCTGGGTGCCATACGTCCCAAAGTTCTTGAAGTCGTACGGATTCGGCACGGTGATCGAGCTGCTGGCTTGGTTTACCGCGCCGGTACCAAGCGCGCGCCCCCAGGTAAAGTTAGACCGTGCGGTCAGCCCGTGGAAGTCCTTGGCGGTGAAGGCAAAGAAAGCTGCGTTATAGTTGGCGCGGCCCAGAGCACTGATGAAATCGAACGCGCCTGTCAACGATTGGCCTGCTCCTGTCGCGGCCTGGACCGTCCGGCCCAGCGTCCAGCCATTGGCTTTGTTTAGATTCAGCCAAGTCTGATATGCCAGCGTGGTCCGAATGTTACCGCCCTCGTTCTTCACCACGGCGGCGGTACAATTCGCCGAACCCGTGCAATACGGCGACTTAGGGCCGCCCAAAGCTGCCTCGAAAAAGGGTTGCGCGGTCACCCCAATCGCGGGATTAGCGGAGCAGGACGGCCCGGCCCCGGCGCAAATCTGGTTATACACGTTGGCATAGGCTTGTGCAAAGCTCTGGCCGTTCAAGGTGGTCATCCACGGAATCGCGTCGATGTTCAGTTCCTGGAACACGTTCGAAATCTTCCGCCCGATGTAGCCGGCTTCAATCACCATCTTCGAATTGATGGATCGCTGAATCGTGAAGTTGAACTCATCCGAATGATCCGGCTTTAACTTGGGATCCAGCTGGGAACCATCGGCCGCGGCCGCGCTCAGAATCCCGTTCTGAACGGTGCCAGGGTAAAACGGCTGCGGCAAGGTCGCGGTCGCCTGGGGAACCGGAGCGGCGTTCCCATCCACGCCAATGCGGAAAGCGGTAGCGGGATTTGCGCCGCCCGCACCGGCGCACTGGCCAGAGATGGTGATGCCAACACAGGAAACGGCCTGCAGTAAGCCTGGTCCCAGCAGCGGAACCAGCAGTAGATTCACCCCGTTCAGCCGCCCGTAGATACGGCCGTATCCGCCGCGGATTACGGTCTTATGCTGCCCGATCAAGGCGCCCAGGATGCCGTCGGAAGCGCTGGGGTTCCAGGCCAGCGACACGCGCGGGCTGAATCCACCATAGAAAGGATTAAAGGGATACTTCTCCGTCCCACCATTAATGTTCCGTTGCGTCGCAAAGCCGATGGTCGGGTTGTACACCTGTCCATTGAGGGCGGCCTTTTGCTTATTCAACAAGTAACTCTTTATATCGATCCGGTTGCCGGCTGCGTCCACCATGGACACCTGCTTGCCATCGATTTCGTATGGCGGCATGGAGAGTCCCCAGCTCATGCCGTAGGTCAAGGTTAACGTAGGGCGAACGTGCCAGGTATCTGAGAAGTACACATCGTACGACGGCACCACGCTCTTGTCGAAGCCCGGCGTACCCAGAGGATTGAGCTGCAGATTAGCGCCGGCGCGGCTGTACATCACCTGGCTTTGCGTGACGATGCCGAACAACTCGTTGTACATTAAAGCGTAGTTACCCACCGAATAACTGGGGTTGACGCCATTGGGCAAAGTATAAGCAGAGTTGCTAATGCCCGTTCCATCTAACTTGTAAACAATGGAAGTATTGATGCCGACGCCGTTGTCATCGCGGCCATGGTAATCGAAGTTGCGCTTGTACGAACCTCCGACCTGAAACAGGTGGTTGCCCTTGAGGATGCTGACGGAGTCCGATAGCAAGTAGTCGTGCCCATCCCAGAACCGTTGGCGAACATCCTGAGAATCCACGTTGTACGGAATCAACGAACCGGTCTGGTTCTCGCCGCCCACTTCCACGGCACCGCCGAGGCCCGCATACTGCGGTGGCCCCGCCTGCGTGGACCACTGCCAGAAGTTACGGAGATAGCTGAAGTGGAAATCGTTGGTAATATTCGGCGTGATGGTAGTGGTGACGCCCGCGACCCAGAAGGAAGGCTTCACCGGTCGACTGGCAAACGATTTATACTGCCCGGCGGTCGCTCCAGCGAGAAGTCCGCCCATGTCTACCTGAGTACTCACCAATTGGGTGAAGTTATAGTAGCGATAGCTGGCCATGAACTTCCACTTATCGCCGAAGTCGTGATCGATGCGTCCCACCATGAAATCGGATTTCTGGGGGAGTGCCAGGTTCGCCAGATAGCCCTGAGCATTGATGCCATCTACCAGGCCGGCGCTTGCTGAGCCAGCCGTAAAGCTCTTATCGTTGGGAAGCGGCATGGTCCTCCACAGCTTCTGCACTAGGGGGTTCACGCCCAGGCCGCGCGGATCGCAAGCCGCCGTGCCGCAAAGCGCAGGCTGATAAGTGGTGCCATTTACGGTTACGGCGTAGGGGTTCACGTTATACGGAGTCAGCTGATTCGCGGTGTTCGGAAGCAGCAGCACGCCAGCCCGCATCAGCTCCGTGGGCGTTCCGTGATCGAAACTGGCCACGTTCGGGAACCGGCTGCCTTCGTAGTTGAAGAAGAAGTAGGTCTTACCACCCCAGAATTTCGGCGTCAGCGGACCGCCTACTGCCGCGCCAAAACGGTTCCGGTGCGTGGCCGGAAGCGGCGTCGCCTGCCCGTTGGCCAGCAGAGTGTGATTGTTCCGCCATAAGTTCGCCGCGCCCACGTTGCTGCCGAAATAATATTCATAGAGCGCCCCGTGATACGCGTTGGTACCGCGGCGAGTAACCATCTGAATCTGGCTCCCGGATGCGCCGTTGAAGTCCGCCGTCTGGCCCGTGGTGCCCACCTTGAACTCTTCAATGCTCTCGATCGGGGTCGGAATAACGCCGGTGGGTGTGCCGCCCGTGGCACCCGAGCCACTGTATCCATTGCCCGCCGTATAAGTGGTGTTCGTGCCCGCCATATCATCGCTGTTATTCCCGCCATCTAGCTGGAACGAATTCTGGTCGGTAGTGGCCCCTGCCACGTTACCGGCTAAAGAAACACCCACCTGGAGCACCGACAACGACGAAGCGTCGCGCCCCAGATTCGGCAGCAACTGCAGCGATTCGTTGCTGATGGTGGATCCAATGGTCGCGTTCAGCGTCTGTAATTCCGCCCCTGCGCTGGCTTTCACTTCCAACGTGGTGGTGGTGGCACCGATGTTCAAGGAAACGTTGAGAGTCAGCGACCCGCCCACCTCAACCTTCTGGCCGGTCAGCTTGGAGGCGGAAAACCCTTCGCGGGAAATCGTAAGATCGTACGTTCCCGGAGCCACGTTGACCACCGTAAACCGCCCCACCTCATTCGAAACCGCCGTGCGGGTACTGCCTGTGGATGGATCCACCAAACGAATGTCAGCCCCGGGGATTATGGCGCTTTGCTGGTCGGTAACCTGACCCGAAACAGTGCCGGTTGCTGCCTGCCCCAATAAGGGCGTGGCAGTGAAGCCAAGTAGTGCCGCCAAATAAACGACGGCACCCAGCCTGCAAAATACAGAAAATCTGGAAGCGGTGCTGCGGCTGTAAGCCATGCCTCTCCCCCCTTTTATGCTTTAGATGTGAGACTAATTTGGCGAACCCGGGGCCAAATGGAAAGCAAAGTATTGGTTGATTATGGAATCAGGGGGCGGGAATGTCAAGCCGTGATGACACCCGCGAATTTACTCGAAGACATGCCCAGCCGGGCACCTTACTTCGGTGGCCGGATCAGCTGTGGCGGAAACACCGCTGGCTTCGCGCCATTCGGATTACGCTTGTTCATCTGCTGGCCCGAATCCCGGTAGAGCGGAATGCTCATCCCGCCGGTATCCTCCATCAGGTCGAACAACTGCTTGTTCATGTCCTTGATCACCGCGGCGTGCTTCTCGCTGTAGATCAGGTTGTTCGTCTCGAGTGGATCTTCCTGCAGGTCGTAAAGCTCATCCGAATCCCAGATGCCGTAGTAGTGAATGTACTTGTACCGGCTTCCCCGCAGCGCATGCATGGTCGGCGTCTGAGGGAAATTGCGCTCCCAATAATATTCGTAGAGCAGCCCGTCCC
>JBBQUE010000203.1:0-6085 GCA_038212805.1 Bryobacterales bacterium
GCGACATCCGGCTCGTTGTACTGCTTGTTCAGCATGGGACCGCTGTGGCAGGAGGCACAGCCCGCGCCACCGGCTCCATTCGCGGCGGGCGTGAAGAAGAGCTGGGCGCCACGGCGCTGCGCGGAAGTCATGGCGCTGTCGTCGCCGGCGAGGAAGCGGTCAAACGGCGTGTTGCGAGTGACCGCCGTACGGAGGAAAGTGGCCGTGGCTCGGAACACGGTCTGGTCGTTCACCAGCTCGGTCATATCCTTCTTAGCGTCGGCCATGGCGGCTTCCTCCGGGAAGGCATCGCGGAAGAGCTTGACGAAAGCCGGAATCTTCAACAATTCCGCCGATTGGAAGTTGAGCATGCGGTGGGCGTCCAGAAGCAGCAGCGTCATATTTTCCCCGGCTGGGTCATTGAACGGGTTGAGCGAGCCAATAGTGGTCGCCGGTTCCCCGCCAAAGCCGCCAAACAGGAGCCGGTTGTTGAAGGCGAAACCGATCACGGACATCGACTGGCGACCTACGCTATCCAACTGGTCGAGGCGGCCGGTCATGTGCAGGGTGCTCGGAACCGGCTTATGGTAGAACAGGGCCGGCGTGGCGACCGTCGCCGTCCCGTTCACGGAGAAGATGTCCGTCAGGGTGGGGAGCGCGTCGACGAGTGTGTCGCCCGCGAAGATGGGGGCGCTGCGCTGCTTGGTCAGGATCGATTGGGCGCGGCGCCGGGCAACGAACTTGCCGTGTTCATCGGTATACCCACGGCCCTCACCGCCGACATTGAAGTTCAGGACCTGACCGGCCTTACTCGCCGCCTCGCCGAAGTGGCAACTGCCGCAGGATCCGGTTTGACGGGTGGCATTGACGATTTGCTGGATGTTGGTGTCGGAAGCTTTCGCCGTTCCCCCGAAGGCCGTTCCCGCCGGCAGGTCGAGCGGCTGACCAGCCGTGATGTTAATACGCGCGGTGCGGACGGGGTCGTGGAAGAGCAATTTTCCCAGGTAGCGCTTTGCCTCGGTTGTCTTATACCGCGGATTGGCGCTTCCATTCGCATTCTTGGGCAAAGGAATATCCACATCCTTCGCCGGGACCTTGAGTTTACCCAGTCCGCCAACCTGTTGGTCGATGTACTGGCGCAACCCGGCGGCGCTGTTCGTGGCTCCTCCGTTTCCTTGAGCGGCGGCAGTATCGCAAAAGGAAACGATCACGAGCCCGAGCACCGCCGAACCCACTGTTTGCGTTCGGCGGCGTACTCGTCGACTATCGCCTGGCTCGCCAGGACGACATTGTCTTTCGGTCTTCATTCTAGTATCTCCATGTGACTAAGCGATCTCCAGGGCTTCCGACCGGCGCTCCATCAACGGCTGACCGGAAACCACTCGACTCGAACGGCCGCGCCCCCGCCAACAGCTGCAGAGAGCGGCGTCGTGCATAGCTTCATGGTGGCGTTGGAACCGTAAGCCTTCGGTCAAGAAGAGTTAAAGATCTTGTAAAGCTTGGCGCGTCACTTCGTGAGAGCGGTCGCCTTGCGCCAGAATGGAAGCATGGAAGCTACGGGCGGGAACATCCTTGTCGTTGAGGATGATCGCAAGATTTCGGCGTTGATTGGGGTGTATCTCCAGCGAGAGGGCTTTCTAACGTCCTTTGTCTATGACGGAGCCGAAGTAATCGGCATGGTCGGCAAGCTAGCGCCGGACCTGATGATTCTCGACTTGTCGCTGCCAAACGTGGATGGTTGGCAGTTGTGCCGTGAGATTCGCCAGCGGTCCAGCCTCCCGATCCTGATGGTGACGGCTCGCGGCGAGGAGTCCGAGCGGGTGCTCGGTTTCTCTTTGGGCGCTGACGACTACATCGTGAAACCCTTCAGCCCGCGCGAAATGGTTGAACGCGTCAAAGCGGTCCTCCGGCGGATCAGGCAGCCCAGTTCGCAACCGGCTCGCGTGGATGAGCTGAGCGGACTATTGGTGGATAAAACACGCCATAGAGTCTCGATTCATGGCGAACCGTTGTCCCTGACGGCATCGGAATATCGATTGCTTACAGTCCTGGTTTCGGCGCCGGGACGCGTGTTCACGCGCACTCAACTGCTTCGCCACCTTTATCCTTCTGGCGAAGAAGTGGTAGAGCGAGTGGTCGACGTGCATATCGGGAAACTGAGAGGCAAACTGGGTGCGGTTTCGGATCGCCATTGGATTCATACGATCCGCGGCACCGGCTATTGCATTGCGGAGGAATCGGAGCTTTGAAATCAATGCTGTCCGGCAGGCCGCTTGCGTGGGAAATCTGGATTTCGCAATGCCTGGTGACCGCCGCCGCGCTCGCCATCGTCTCCATCGCAATTGACATCTACAGCACGAGCTACCTTATGAGCCTCATGAAGGAATACAAGGTCACGCCAGTACCCATCCACAACATGTTTACGCAGATGCTCTACCGCGTTGCGCTGGCTGCCGGTTTGGGAGGGGTGGTCTTGTCCGCTGTCATAAGCTTTTTTTCCGCACGGGGAATCAGCCGCCCGCTCAATCGGATTGTAGGAGTGATGGCGCGGGTGATGGAGGGCAACCCCGCGCCAGAGTTGCCTGTGACCGGCCCGCGCGAGGCCCGTGAACTCAGTGGAGCTTTCAATCAATTGGTCCGCCAACTCCGCGAGAGAGAAGAACTGCAAAAATCATTGGTGGCCAGCGTGGCGCACGAACTGCGCACTCCTCTTACCAACATGCGCGGATACCTGGAGGCGCTCCGTGATAGCGTAATGCCGCCCTCTGCTGAACTGTTCGATTCATTGCACGACGAGGCTTTGCTTTTATCGGGGGTAGTGGACAACTTGTTCACATTGGCCGAGACAAACTCCGCGATTAATCATCTGGAGCCCGAGCGAATCGACCTCCGCATGTTGATCTCTGGCGCCGTAACCAGTTGTCAATACCGTATCGATGCCAAGCTGCTGACCTTGGAATTGCGGATCGCTCCGGATGCTTATAGCGTCGTTGCGGATCGCCGGATTCGCCAGGCGGCACGCAATCTGCTTCAGAATGCGGTGGAACACACACCGGATCGCAGCCGCGTCGTGGTTACAACGCAATGTATTGAAAGTGGAGTGCGTCTCACCGTCATCGATCAGGGCCATGGAATTGACGATCGTGACCTGCCTTTTATCTTTGACCGTTTCTTTCGAGGAAAACGGCAACCTCCCGGCGGTGTGCGGGGAGCTGGCCTTGGGCTCTCCATCGTGAAGGAGCTTGTAATCGCCAACGGAGGCGCGGTGGGCGCGGAATCAACCCCGGAGGGCGCGCGAGTTTGGTTTGATCTGCCGAAAGCGGAAGCTTTGGACGATGGCGGTTAGCTTTTTCGACCGCATCCCAATTCTCGCGCGAGTTGAACGCCGTTTCCGGAGCGGTCAAATGCCGTTTTCGGTGGTTACCAGGTGCTTGGCGTAGGAGTGGGGATCGCGGGCCCACCACCGCTTGCCCTGACTCCGCCGCGTGATGCTGGGACAGAAGAAATATTCGCCGCCCTTCATGGTCACGAAGTTGTTGAAGCCGAAGTCCACTCGGGCACTGGAACCGCACGATGCCGGCTTTACCATCGTCATGGCGCTCAGCGCGCGATCAGATCCCCCGTAGCCGACTCCAGCAGATTAGCCTCGCTCTCCAAGGCTTTGGCCAGGCGCGCGATCTGCACATCCGCCTCCGTCCAGCGCTTCTGCTCAATTGCTTCCCTCACTCCGGGCAGGGTCTTCACTCCATACCCGGTATAAAAACCGGGAGCATAAATCATGTGCCGGAACCACGGCCGATTCGGCAACCCCGTGGTATCGGTCAGCCGCCGTTCGCTGTCAATCAACCGCGCATTCACCGCCGCGGCAGCCCCATCGCCCGCCGCCGCCAGGGCCCGTTCAAACTTCTCCGTACTCCGCGCCAGCAGATCCACCGCGTTGTCCAGCGGAGCGAAATTCAGATGCGGCGGCACCGGCTCCACTCCGGGCGCGGTCCGGGGCTTTTTCGGATCGGCCATGGCCTGATAAACGCCCTCCGCGATCAGCCGGTTCTCTTCCTGAATCTCCGCCCGCTGGCTGGCCGCCAGTTGCTTTACCTCGCCCAGATACTGCTTGATGGTATCGGTGAAATTGGTGAACTGGAAAGGCAGCACCTCGGCATCCGCCATGCGCAGCACCGCCGTCCCCGCCAGTTGCGCCAGCAGTTTGCCGTACACGAAACCGGGATCCTGAAATTTCGTGTAGTAATAGAAATCGTCGTAGATGGAATGATACTGCCCTCCGCCCACATCCTCGCCGCCAAACCCGATATTCAAACTGGCCACTCCCAAATGATCCAGAAACACCGTGTAATCCGACCCCGACCCCAACGCCCCCAACCGGAAATCCGCCCGCTCCCGCGTTGCCTGGCGACCGGCCCCCTGCGCCCGCAGCGTCTGCGCCAGCTTCAAACGCTTCCCCACCGGCATCTTCGCTTCCGGATCTTCAATATCGCGGGCCACTTCATTCACGAAATTCTCCAGCGTGTGCGAGCCCTCCGCCTGCAGGAACCCGCGCGAATTGGAATCGCCGTTGATGTAAACCGCGGCATGCTTTCGTAGTTCATCCGCGTGCGTTTCCGCCCATTCGGTGGAACCCAGCAGCCCCGGCTCCTCCCCATCCCACAGGCAATAAATGATGGTCCGCTTCGGCTTCCAGCCCTGCTTCAGCAGCTCCGATAACGCCCGCGCTTCTTCCAGCAACGGACTTGCGCCGGAAACCGGATCGTCCGCCCCGTTCACCCACGCATCGTGATGGTTGCCGCGGATCACCCATTCATCCGGATACTTCGCCCCGGGAATGCGCGCGATCACGTTATACAGCGGCTTGCGATCCCAATTCGAAGCTACTTTTAAATGCACCTTGGCCGGCCCCGGCCCCACGTGATAAGTAAACGGCAGACCGCCCCGCCACGCCGCCGGAGCCACCGGACCACCCAGCGCGCGCAGCAGCGGCTCGGCGTCGGCGGACGAAAGCGGCAGCACCGGAACCTTGGTGATGGTCTGCACCTGATCGAGCGGCAGCCGCTTGGCATCCGCGGTGGCCCCCACGCCCGGGGTGAGCGGATCGCCCGGATAAACAGGCATGTCCATCACGCTTCCCCGCTGCGCCCCAAACGAAGGCCGCGCCGGACCGTCCGGATACGGCTCTGCCTGGAAGAACCCGTCATCCTTGGGATCTGAATAAACGATGCAGCCCACAGCCCCGTGCTCCGCCGCCAGCTTGGGCTTAATCCCGCGCCAGGATTGCCCGTACTTCGCGATCACGATCTTGCCCTGCACCTGAATCCCCATGCGCTCCAGTTCCAGGTAATCCGCCGGGATGCCATAGTTCACGAACACCAAAGGCGCGGTCACGTCCCCGTCACGCGAATACGCGTGATATACCGGCAGTTGCTCGCTTTTCTGGTCTGAAGTCGGGTCCACGGAAAGCGCCGGCTCTTCCAACTTCGCGGTGAAACGGGTGGGCTCCAGCATTTCCACCAGGCGCGTCTTCGGAGTCGGGAAGAGCACGTCGAAGATTTCAATCTTCGCGTCCAGCCCCCACGACTTCAGCTTCGCCAGCAGCCATTCCGCGTTGTCCTTGTCATACGGCGACCCCACGTGGTGCGGCCGGGCCGACAAACGCCGCATGTATTCCCGCAGATTCTCCGCCGTCGGAATCGCCCGGAACTTCTCTTCCCACTGGCGCTCCGCCGCTACTTCACCGGACCGGAATCCGCGCAGGGGGCGCGCTGTCTCCGCCGCCTGCATCACCAGACTGAAAACACTTACCAGCGCGATCACGTTTCGCATTGCCTTTAATTGTATCCGCGAAGGCGTCCGCTAAACTCAAATGAATGCTCCGCGCCCTCCCCCTGCTGTTCCTCCTGACGATCAACAGTTTCGCCGACGACTGGCGCATGTACCTCTATGACGTTGCGCATTTAAGCGTTAACGACACCGAAACCCAAATCACCCCCGCCAACGCCGGAACCCTGATCCCGAAGTGGAAGTCCCCACTCGGCCATGTCATCGCCGCCGCCCCCACCGTGGTGGGTGGCAAACTTTACGTGGGAGATTGGAGCGG
>JBBQUE010000204.1:0-6082 GCA_038212805.1 Bryobacterales bacterium
GGATGGGTGCCGGCCAGATGCAGGAAAGTGCTCCAACTCATGATTTCGCGCAAAGGGTCCGGCCGCCCTACCGGCATGCTGATGGGCGCGCCGATCCAGCCATCCATATCCTGTAGAATCACTTGTCCCGCTTCCACGGCTTGGCCTGTGGACGCGTCCCAACCGCAGCCGTTGAAGATGCGCCACAGGCTATATCCCAGGCGGCTGAGTTCGCCTAACTCCCGGCCGCCGTATCTTTCCACATAGAACGCCAGTGCGCCGCCGTGGGTCTTCACCACCACCAGATGTTCGTTGGCATCGCGGATGATGCACGGCTTGTCATAGCGAAAGTTGGGCAGGGGATTCAATCCGGCGCGCAGCACGGAGGGCCCATAGATCCATTGGCCCTGGCCGGCACCCGCGCCCAGACTGGCGTGCGCGCAACGGGCAACGTCGGGAGAACCAAACCGGCTGGGCGATTGATACAGGGATAGGACGTTGTGAAAAATGCCCTCCATGCGTTTCTTTGTCCCGGGCGAGAAATCGGCGGAAGCGGGCAGCCGGGAAGGGTTGCTCTCCAAAAACTCTACCGTCCCCAGACCGAAGAGAGCGGGCTCCATGCTGTGAGTGGGGTTCAAGGCCCGGGCCACTTGGACGCCGTGATGGGTGGCTACAATGCGGTCCTCATCCGGCGCCAGGGTGTCAGACTGCATGGCCGTTACCAGCCGGTCGATGAACCCCCTGGAATAGCAGGGGAAGAAAATCAGCACCGGATCATTCCCGTCTTGCAAGCGCAGTTGCAGCGGCCCGACATTGTGCTGATTGGCCTCGCCGGGGTCCAGGGGAGACACTGGATACTTCCCTAGAAACCAGCGCAGAGCCTGGTACCACGGCATGTTGGGAGAGTTATATTCATCCAGAAACAGGCGCACCAGCGCGCGCGCCTGGCTTCCCTCCGGTTGCGCCCGGCGAGCTTTCACCAGGTTCTCAAGCTGGGCCTTTTCCGTCCAGTTCGCGGCTGGACATACCAAGGTCCCGGGTGAGAATGCGCCCGCCACCGAAGCCGCGGCAGTGGGACCGCTCTTGAATTCCAGCACCGTGAGATAGCGCTCTTCCCGGGCTTCATATCCCAAACCGAGTTCGCCCAGGTCGAACGTTTTGGCGTTCAGAAAACCGTATAGCAGCCCCTCCACCAGCAGGCCAAACTCCTCCAACGCGGATCCGCTCTTCTTTTTCAGATCGGCCGCCAGACGCCACGCGAACACTTGCCGGATTCCCATGGGCTCCGGACTCACCATGTCCTCCGGCGATACGGCATAGTAACCGATCAGCTCGTCCAACTGGTCTTCCGACAGCGGCGTCGCCTTACTCTCGTTCACGGTGTGCTGGAACTTGACGGGTAGCCAAACGTAGGTATTCCGGGTCTCGCTCATATGTTCCTCACTTACCCCGAAGCCGCTGGAACGCCATGTTGTAAACAGCGGAGCATACCTTGCTAAGAGCGGTCTCCGCGTCGTCGTTGGGCGCGAAACGAAACGTGGTGTATTCGTCGGCCTGCTTGATTTCGTGCAGCAGGCTGGAGTAGCGCGCTTGTGCGTCAGCTTCCAACTGATTAGGGTCGAAATCGAAGAGACGCCGGTCGCTGGCCAGGGTAGTGATCCACTGGCGGCGCGCGGTTTCGTTTTCGGCGATTTGCACCAAACGCGTCCGGATATCGTTCCAGGCCTGCGCGTAGGAAATACGGTTGGTGTGGATGCGATACAACTTCACCAGCCACTCGATGCTGTCCCAGGCGAGCGGCGCGGACAGCGGATAGAGATTGAACCAGGCCAGCCGCTGGTCGGGCGATTGGGAAGCCACTTGATGCAACACGCGCTCCATCCGGTGGCTGAGCTTCAGCATGTCGTACAGATTTCTTCCGTCCTGGCCGGCGATATCTTGAAGACGGATTCCCGTGGCCGCGGTCTCAATGCGTAACGCCTGCGCGCTCAGCTGATGCCCACCGCCCCACTTGTGCCACAGGTGAATATAAAGCGCCGCCAGAATCAGAGTGGGATGCACCGGCTTGTTAGCTCCCGCCGGATTTGCGCCATTGGGCTGCGCCGAGAAGCGGTCGCTGCTTCCCAGCACCACCCAATCGTGAAACAGCTTGCCGTGATTGTCGCGCATGTAGGCCAGTAACGACGCGGCATTGCGCTGCTGCTGCGCGTTATTGACCTTGCCCGAATCGCCAATGTCGCGCCAGGGCAGAAGCAGAACGCCGTGCGAGCGCATGCGGTTGCTCTTCAGGAACTGGGCGAAGGCGGGCGTAACCCCGGTCCCGGTACCGCCACCCAGGCCGGCGACGTAGAAAGCCTCGGAATGCCCGGTCTCAATCCGGCTCCTCAGTTTGTCGCCATCGCTGGCGATCTTGAGTTGAGCTACCGTTGCGCCGACCTGCGGCTCCTGGTTCAAACCCTCCACCGGAGGCGTCCGCTGCTGATGCTCAGTAAACAGGGCGTCGGCGACTTCCCTGGGCAGATTGAAAGCCTCCACCAGGTTCCGGGGCAAGGTGGTGATGTGGTCCGGCAGAGTGCTGAGGCGGGATTGCTCGTCCAGGCCCTCAGCCCGTAGATCCTGATCCAGTTGATCGTCCTCGCGGTTGGTGTCCACCCCGTGCGGAAAATCCACCACCACCACGCTAGGCGTTTCGCCCAGCAGCCGGGCGATCTTCATGTAGATCAGGGCGACGATTTTGCCGGTGCCCCCGAATGCGATTACTTTCTTGTTCATGTGTTAGCCCCGGGCATGGTGCCCAACCCGCATAACGTGAATCATGCCCGAAAGGAAGAACACAGTAAACGCTACCACCGAACCGGCCAGCGCCCACTCGAGCGCCGTCCAAACGGCTTCGATCGGCAACGGGGCGCTCGGGAATTTTTCATGGAAGCGTTCTTCCATCAGCTTTGAGAAGATCACGAAACCGAAAGCCATGCCAATCAGGAGCGACAGGAAATTTCGCAGCCAGCTGAGCCGGAGCCAGACCGGACCACCGGCCGCAACCTCACCCAACACCCAGGCGAACACCAGGAACAGAACGGCTGAGACGGCCGCTTCCACGAATCGCAGGTGCATTGCATCCGCGATGGCGATGGGATAATCGGCATTGTCTTTCACCCCGGGAGGCAGGTCGTTGGCGTGAATAAACGACATCACGACAAAGTAACCCAAGGCCAGGATGAGAGTTACACAGACAAGAAACACGATCCATTTGGCGCTGCTATTCACATCCCCCTCCAGGTTCCGAGTCTGTGTCATTATACCGTCTTAGAGTATTCTCGAAGCATGTCCAAGATGCTGGAAGAGATCCGGGAGCAGCCCGAGGCGCTGGAGCGCACGCTGCGGGGCGAGTTGCCGGGCATTGAGCAATTACGGCTCCGGCTGGCTAAGAACCGCCCGCGCATGATCCTGCTGGCCGCGCGTGGCACGTCCGACAACGCGGCTCAATTTGGGCGCTACCTCTTGGAAACCACCACCGGAATCCCGGTCTCGCTGGCGGCTCCGTCGGTGTTCACGCTGTACCAGGCCCCCATGCGGTTGGAGGGCGTGCTGGTGGTGGCCATCTCGCAATCCGGGGAATCCACCGATACCAACGTGGTGCTGGAAGTGGCACGCGCGCAAGGGTGCGAGACCATCGGAATCACGAATGAGCCTGGCAGTTCCATGGCGCGTCTGGCTCAGCATGTGCTGCTGGTCCGCGCCGGACGGGAAAAGAGCGTGGCGGCCACCAAGACCTACACCGGCCAGATGATGATGCTGTACCTGCTGGCGTATGCATTGGGCGCGCCCATTGATCTGAATGACCTGGCCCGCGTGCCGCAGTGGGCGGCCCAGGCTTTGGAACTGGAACCGGAGATCCGGGCCCGTTCGGAACGCTATCGCTTCATGAATCACGCCGTGGTGGTGGGCCGGGGCCTGAATTACGCCAACGCCTTCGAGATGGCGCTGAAACTGATGGAGACCTGCTACGTGATTGCTGAGCGCTTCTCTTCGGCGGACCTGCTGCACGGCCCCATCGCGATGGTGGAGGCCGGCTTCCCGGCATTCCTGTTCACGCCGGCCGGAGTCACCTGGCCGGGGCTGTCTGAAATGATTGAAAAATTAAAGGGGCTGCGGGCGGAGACGCTGCTGATCACGGACCAGAGCAACCCAGCGGCTCTCGAGTCCGGAGTGCGGTGCGTTTGCGTGGGCGCTGAAGTCCCCGAGTTGTTCACACCCATCCCGTACATTGTGCCGGCTCAGTTGTTTGCAGCGTGCCTGGCGGAACAGAAGGGACTGAATCCCGATCAGCCGCGCACGCTCTCAAAAGTGACATTGACGCTTTAGCAGCCCGTGGCGAACGACGTGACAGCCGCCTGCCCTGCTGCCCGCTTATGCCGCTAGCCTGGCCGCAATACCGGTCGCCGAATGTAGTGACAGCGACCAGCGGACCGCTTACCGACGTGCGCGGCTTCCAAAGAAGTGGATGTGCAAAACTTGAGCGACCCTGCTGGCTATGAATGGCTGGGGACTGCAACCCGTCCAGCACCATGTCTTTGACATAAGGGAAGCTATCGAACGCCCGCCGGGGTGCAACGCCCCTTCATCTCAGCCTACAGTATCGGCTGATCCAGAGCTGTGATCCGCAGGCCCCAATCGGGTCCACTGATATTACAGGCAACACCTAGCAAATGCCGTTCGTGCTCCATCGAACCGGGCAAAGGGTATCTGAACAATCCAGCACGAACGCCGGCATCACCCGAGACGCACTTTGATCTCGGCCAGAGTGAGCCGCCGCTCCTTGAGCTTCATGATGCGCTTGCACCGCTCGACCATCTCGGGCGAGTACATCTGGTAGCCTGAGGCCGTGACATCCGCGACGCTCAGCAGACCCTCAGCCGTCCAATACCGTATCGTCGGGACGGTTGCGCCCACGGCCTTCGCCAACTCACCAATCTTCATGAGCGCGCCATCTTCCGGCTCCGCGCCGGCGGATTCGCCCCGAGCGGCTTTGAGGTAGATGTCGAGAGAACGGTCCGCGGCTTTGGCAATCACGCCGTCGAACTCCGAGCGTGAACCGCCCAGTTGTGCCTTTTCAAGAGCGCCGATGTAGGCGAGACGGTCTCGCGGGTGAATGATCGCTGGCGGATAGCCGCGCATCAGCAGGAGCAGGTTCATCAACAGCCGCGCGGTGCGGCCATTGCCATCCACAAACGGGTGAATCGTTACCAGCCGGTAATGAGCCTCTCCGGCAAAAGCTACGGGGTGGAGGGAGTTCCTTGCCGTAAGCCAGCGCAGAAACTCTTCCATCAGGTCCGGGACTTTGAACGGGTTTGGCATCACCACAGCCGACCCCGAAATCCGCACCGGCACGTTGCGATACCGGCCTGCGTTTGCGTCATCAATTCCCCTGAGGATCAATCCATGGAGAGCGAGCAGGCTGTGGGACGTGAGCTGAGAGGGGCGCTTTTTGACGAGGGAATGCACGGCATCGATTGCGCGGGAATGGTTTGTCGCTTCCAGATGCTCCCGAAGGCTCTTGCCTCCGACTGTCAGACCCTTTTCGATGACGGCGGCGGTTTCGCGCCGGGTCAGCGTATTGCCTTCAATCGCGTTGCTTGTGTAGGTGAGCTCAACCCGGAACCACTCGTCGAGATTGCGGACAAGTGCAGAAGGCAGCGGACGATAGCCGTCCAACTCCTTCTTTTTGCTGGTGAGCCGATCATAGTTCATGGCGGATGCCTTTATCGGCTACGTTGCCTAAACTATAAAGTATCACGTAACGGTTGTGGAGTGTTGTGTTGCGTGAGCGATCCACAATTCGCGGGCGGGAGCCATCTACTAAATCGCTTCCAGGCTCACGGCAGCGGAGCCAGTGATTGTTGTTGGGGGACGTGTGTACACTTATTTTTGCGTTTGTTCTGTACATCTGCGCGGCTCCCAGAGAAGTGGATCTGCAAGAATCGAGCGAACCTCCTTGCTATCAATGGCTTGGACGGTTGTGCCACTCGTCGCTGTCCTCGCCCACTTCTTAACGTTTTTGACGGGGTCCGCAGCCCAGTCAGTCGCTCGGAATGGCATCTGT
>JBBQUE010000205.1:0-6062 GCA_038212805.1 Bryobacterales bacterium
ATCGTTTCTCCAGAAGGTGCCGCACCTGAATCCCACCGACGGCAAGAACATGAACCGCCTGTTCCCCGGGAAAGCCGACGGTACGCAAACCGAGCGGGTTTTGTGGGCCATGGGGCGGCAGGTGGTGGCCCAGTGCGACTACCTGATCGACCTGCACGGCGGCGACCTCGATGAGAACATGCGCCGTTATTCCTACTGGCCGCAAACCGGGAATGCGAAGCTGGACGCCACCTCGCGCGGCATGGTGATGGCCTTCGGTCTGGACCACATCATCATCCAGAAGCAACTCACGCCCGCGGTCCCCGGCGCGACGTCGATTTCCCGGTTCGCGGATGATATGGGGAAGCCCACCATCATCGTGGAAGCGGGTCACGCAGGCACCACCGATGCGGAGGATATCGATGCCCTGGTCCACGGCTCCACCAACGTCATGCGCCATCTGAAAATGCTGCCGGGCGATGTGAAGCCGGTGGAACATCCCGTGTGGATTGGCCAGATCACCACGGTAAAGAGCGAGCATGAAGGCATATTTTATCCCCTGGTGGTGCCCGAAGCCTACGTCCAGCAAGGGATGCGCATCGGCTACACCACCGACTTTTTCGGCCACAAATTGGAAGATATCACCACGCCGGTTTCGGGAGTGGTGGTCTATATTTGTTCGCTGCCTTCCATGAAGAAAGCTGGTTCAGCGGCGTATATCGGAGAGATCGCGACCGCGCCTTAACGCAGCCCATGTGGAATAGGCCGTTGGCCTGTCTCTGGAGTCTCTACATTTGATGGAGAAACAATCTGCATTTTTAGGCACTGCTATGTGGAACAGGCCTTCGGCCTGTTCCTGACAGTCGCTGGCGGCCGTTTTCTTCACACCTTCTAACGCAGCCGCCAGGCTCACTTTCCCAGCCAGGCTTCAAAAGCCTCCAGCACATTCGCGCCGCTGTACCGCACCGTCCGCCCCACAGGCTGTTTCTCGTCGGGCTTGAATTCGAACGTCAGTTCCACCGGGCCATCCAGCTTCCAAGGCTTGAATTCCCGGATACGCAAAACGGCGGCGCGGGCGGCCTGGCGAATCCGGGCACAGGCCTCGGCATGGGACAGGCTGAGGGCGGACGCCTTGCCCGCCAGTTGTTTCACCGCCACCGTCTCTGCCCCCGGCTGCAGGGCCCGCATCTCATCGCACGCCGCCCGGTCGCCCGCCAGCATGATGACGGGAATTTCGAAGTATCCCGCGATGGCTGCCACTTGGCCAAGCTCGCCCACCGGCTTCCCGTTGAGCGTGATCCTTTGGACGGAGAAGCTTTGGGAATGCGCCAGAACGCTGTTGGCCGCTCCCGCCATGGCATGCTGGCCCACGAACAGAATGCCGTGGTACAGCTTGGGTTTCAGATAATAATCGGCCGGGGTGGGCCGTCCCTGGATGAGCTGCGCGCGGGGGTGGATCTGGTCGATCGACAGGGTGCGGCTGCCATCGTGGCCGTCCCAAATCACCACCTGGGCGGCACCGGCGCTCAGCGCACCCTCCACCGCCGCGTTCACTTCTCCCGTCAGCAGACGCCGCGACTCTTCGTAGCGCCGTTGTCCCGGCAGCAGTTGTTCCTCGGCATTGTTCACGCCGCCCACCCCTTCCAGGTCCGTCACGATCAGGATTTTCGCGCCGTCGGCCACACAGCATGCAGGCACGGCCAGCAATAAGAGAAATAATCGAAGCATAGTCTAACGTGCCACAATCTTGGACGCCGGAGGCCAGCGGGTTATACTACCCGAAGAGAGGTCCCCCACATGCATCCCTCACGCCGCGTATTCCTGGCCGCTGCAGGTACGGCGGCCTCCATCCAGACCGGGGATTCAGCTGAAATGGACGAACAACCACCCGATCATCAGCACCAGTTAGTGCCGTCTGACCTGACTCTGCGCGTAAAAGCCCTGGAGTCCCTGCTGGTAGAGAAGGGCCTGGTAGACCCGGCCGCTCTCGATGCGCTGGTGGATACCTACGAAAACAAGGTAGGGCCGCGCAACGGCGCCATGATCGTGGCCCGCGCCTGGGTGGATCCCGCCTACAAATCGCGCCTGCTGGCCAACGCCTCAAAAGCAATCGCGGAGTTCGGTTTCCTGGGCCTGCAAGGCGAACACATGGTGGCGCTCCAAAACACTCCCCAAGTGCATAACATGGTGGTCTGCACGCTCTGTTCCTGTTACCCCTGGCCGGTTCTGGGTCTGCCGCCGGTGTGGTACAAATCGGCCCCATACCGTTCGCGCGCGGTGATCGATCCGCGCGGCGTACTGCGGGAGTTCGGCCTTACCCTGCCCGAAGACGTGGAGCTTCGCGTGTGGGACAGCACCGCGGAACTGCGCTACATCGTGCTGCCGGAACGCCCCGCCGGAACCGAAAGCCTCAGTGAAGAAGCGCTGGCGGCCCTGGTAACGCGCGATTCCATGATCGGCGTGGCCATCCTGAGCCCCCTCCCCACGGGAGCGAAGGCATGAACGGCATCCATGACATGGGCGGCATGCACGGCATGGGCCCCATCCAAACCGAAAAAAACGAGCCCGTCTTCCACGCGCGCTGGGAAGCCCGCACCTACGCCCTCACCCGCGCCATCGGGCCGTGGCGCAAGTGGAATATCGATACCGGCCGTTACCAGATAGAATTGATTCCCGCCGCGGATTACCTGCGCATGAGCTACTACGAAAAGTGGTTTGTGCGCCTGGTTGAGATGCTTGTGAAGACGCATCTGATCTCCCGCGCCGAGGCCGAAACCGGAACGCCCGATCCCGCCGCACCCAAGCTCACGCCGCCGTTGCGTGCCGATCGCGTGCCGTCCGTAGCCCTGAACCGCAACATCCCTTCGGCTGAAGATCCGGCTATTTTGCCGCGCTTCAAACCCGGGCAGCGTGTGCGCGCACGCAACATCAATCCCATGGGCCATACGCGCCTGCCCCGTTACGCGCGCGGGAAAGTGGGCACCGTCGATCGCGACCATCACGTCTACAGCTTCCCCGATACGAATGCCCATGGGCTCGGCGAAAAACGCCAGCACGTGTATTCAGTCCGTTTCGCCGCGCGCGAACTCTGGGGAGCTGAAGCGTCGCCGCGCGATTTCGTTTACATCGATCTGTGGGACGACTATCTTGACCCCGTTTGATTGGCCCCGCGACAACGACGGCCCCGTATTCGCGGAGCCCTGGCAGGCCCAAGCCTTTGCCCTCGCGGTAAGGCTTTCCGCCCAAGGGCATTTCACCTGGAAAGAGTGGGCGGAAGCGCTATCGGCCGAACTCGCCGCGGCCGTGGAACGGGGAGAAGCCGATGATGGCTTTGAGTATTACGATCACTGGGTAGCGGCCCTCGAAAAGCTGGTTACCGCGAAAGGGCTGGCCGATGTCGCGGCCTTATTCGAACGCCGGGAAGCCTGGGCCGACGCCTACCGGCACACGCCGCATGGACAGCCGGTGCAACTGCGGCCGGGGTTCCGGATCAGCTACACGTACCGTCAAAGCCCGCTGCATAAGGTGACCCGCGCCGATGGCGTTGCCAAGGAAATCCGGATTCATGACGGCCATCTGTTCATCTGCAACGGCTGCTGCTGCGGGCGCACCGACAAAGGGTTTCCGCCGTTGGCATTGGACGATTTCAAAAAGCAGTGGAAGCAGCGCGGGATCCGCCGGCGCCTGCACCTGACCATCTCCGGTTGCCTGGGCCCCTGCCCGCTCGCCAATGTGGTGATGCTGCAGTTTCGGGGCAAAACCCAGTGGTTCCATTCCATCAATCAACCTGAAGACGTAAATCTGATCTACGACCATGTAGAGCGGATGCTGGTGGCCGAATCGGACCTGGATCTGCCACAGGCGCTCGCCTCACGCCTGTTCGAACGCTATTTGGCATAGCGGAATCGACTATCATCCGCCTGGCATTCGGATTTTGTCCTTAAGCTATCGGGAGTGAATCGCGAGTCGCGCCGCGCAGCCGTCTTGGGCGCTCGGCGGGGAATCCGGTCTACCATGGAAACGCATGAGTATTAAACGGATGGAGCACGTTGGCATCGTTGTTAACGATCTCGCAGCCGCGACTGAGTTCTTCGTCGAGCTCGGACTCGTGCTGCAGGGCAAGCAGCCCGTCGAAGGTCGCTGGGTGGACCGCATCGTGGGGCTCGAAGGCGTACGCGCGGACATTGCCATGTTGCAAACTCCGGATGGCAACGGACGACTTGAGCTGACGAAGTTCCACTCGCCGTCAAACCAGGGGGACAACCGGCCCGCGCCTGCGAACACGCCAGGTATCCGCCACATAGCATTCGCCGTCGAGGACATCGACGCCGTCGTTGCCCGCCTGCGAGCCCGCGGCGCTGAACTCGTCGGAGAACTGGAGCGCTACCAGGACAGTTACCGGCTCTGCTACGTCCGCGGCCCCGAGGGGATCATCATCGAGCTAGCCGAACAGATCGGCTAACGTGGGCACTGCCGGTGGAATCCATAACAGCGATCCAATAAAACGTACCGGCGAACAACGCCGTCATACTTCGCGCTTTGGAGAACCGTAAAGGTAGTGGTCGTGCTGGCTCGCGCCGTCTTTCGGCATCGTCGCCATGATCTCAGGCGGCACCTTGCGCATAGGGGAAAGAACGATGTCTGCCGCCGTCTGCA
The DNA here is from genome assembly GCA_038212805.1 of Bryobacterales bacterium. Lineage (GTDB taxonomy): Bacteria > Acidobacteriota > Terriglobia > Bryobacterales > Bryobacteraceae > JANXQZ01. The sequence goes on from JBBQUE010000205.1 coordinate 4,636, forward strand.
AGGGACGCTCGGCCGAACCCTCCGGTTCATTTCGAGCGAGCTTCTGAATCCACGCTTCGACAGAAGAAAGCCCTTCGGCCTCAGCTCTGGCCTGAAGCACCGTCGCCTGTTCGTCAGATAGTTTGATGGGTAAGGTTATGGCTGCCCTCTCTCAGGTTAACTCCATATGCACCTCAAGATACGGACCCAGCCTGCATGCGGCGCACGTTCGAACCTCCGTGCGTCCGTCGCTAAGTTTCCCAGGGGTTGAGGACCGGCACCCGGGCCATGTCGAAATCGCTGCGGTCGCGGGTCACAACAGTAAGGCCGTGGTGAAGGGCAGTCGCGGCAATCAAGAGGTCGGGATGGGAATAGGTATGGCCACTCTTGCGGCCCTGTTCCATCAACTGCCGCCAGTTGAGCAGGATGTCTTCCGTGAGCGGCAATATCCGCCCTACAAAGGCGGGCCGCAAGGTCAACGTCAGCCAGTCATACAACTGAACGCGCCGCGCCGGGTCTTCCTGAAGTTCGATGCCAAATCGAATTTCCGCAATACTGACAACGCTGATAGAGAGTGTGTTCAGCGGTTACATCTCATAGAAAGCTGTCACCCGCGGCTCTGCCTTTGGCTTCCGCTTTTCGGACAGGATATTGGTGTCAAGCAACCACGCTAGCAGAGCACAACATCCCGCACGTTGCTCAACAGAACGCGAGGGGGGGGCCAGGTCGATATCCGGGTACGGGCGAGCCTCTAATGCGGCTAGCACCACTGCGCCGGTCGCGGTCGTCGGTTCGGTGGCGGTACGTTCATCGAGAGCATCAAGGGCTTTCTCGATCAGCTCATCCGCATCGTGGAAAGAGCCGGCCTGAATACGCGCGGCCAGGCGTTGGGCCAGTTCTGGTCTATGGATTTCGATATTCATCTTCCCGGCCTCTCTTTCCGGCCTCTCTTTCCGGCCTCTCTTTTATGTTAGCCTCCACCACAGTTCACCCTTTGCGTCACGGTCTGCGATTCTTGTCTTCCCGCCAGAATTCCACCCGCCCCGCCGATGAAAACTTTCCCGTTCCCAAAAATCTCCCACCTGAATCTCCAATCCCTGCAACAAATCCGCCCAAGTCACCGCTCGTCCCCAACCCACCCCATGGTATTCCTACTCCCGAAGGAGCACGCTTCCCCAATGTCCCAAAAGTCCAAGAACCGCACCATGATCAACCGGTCCAACGCCAAGCTCTCCACCGGCCCCCAAACCGCCGAAGGCAAAAGCAAATCCTCCCTGAACGCCCTACGCCACGGCCTAACCAGCCAAGTCGTCGTCATGCCCACCGAAGACCTCATCCTCTACCTCGATCACACCGGATCCTTCCACACCGAATACTCCCCCGTAGGCCCCACCGAAACCCATCTGGTCCAAACCCTGGCCGATTGCGCCTGGCGTCTCAACCGCGCC
>JBBQUE010000206.1:0-6058 GCA_038212805.1 Bryobacterales bacterium
GACCGGGCGATCCTGCCGCGCTGTCTGGAATCGAGCGAAGTCTCGGGCGTAGTTTCGAAGCTCGCGGCGGAAGCCACCGGCCTGTCGGCGGGCACGCCCGTGGTGGCTGGCGCGGGCGATCAGGCGGCCAGCGCGGTGGGCAACGGCATTGTGCGCACGGGCATTGTGTCCTGCACCATCGGCACTTCCGGCGTAGTGTTCGCCCACATGGATCACCCCAGCTACGATCCCACGGGCCGCGTCCACACCTTCTGCCACGCGGTTCCAGGCGCCTGGCACGTGATGGGCGTTACGCAGGGCGCGGGGTTCAGCTTGCAGTGGTATCGCGACCGCCTGGCGCCCGCCAGCAGTTTCGCCGAACTCACGGAAGCGGCCGCGGCATCTCCGGTGGGCGCCCAGGGTCTGTTCTGGCTACCTTACCTGATGGGCGAACGAACCCCGCACCTGGATCCCACGGCGCGCGGAGGCTGGATCGGCCTGACCGCCAAGCACCAGGCGGCTGACCTGATCCGGGCGCTGATGGAAGGCGTGTCATATAGCCAGCTGGATTGCCTGGAAATCATCGAGGGGATGGGCGTGCCGGTAGATTCGGTGCGGGTTTCAGGCGGCGGAGCCCGCAGCGCATTCTGGCGGCAGATGTTGGCCGACGTGTTCAACAAGAAAACGGTGGTGTTGGAATCCGAGGAGGGCTCAGCTTATGGGGCGGCGCTGCTGGCGATGGTGGGTACGGGGCAATTCGCTTCCGCGGCTGAGGCTTCTAGCGCGGTGATCCGGGAGGCGGATTCCAGCGTGCCCCAGGAGCGGACTGTGGAATTTTACCGGAAGGCCCACAAGATCTTTCAGGGTTTGTACCTAAAGCTGAAACCGTTTTATGACGAAGTAGCTGGTATGGATGCGAACCAATGACGAAGAGTCCGGTGATCGAGTTGTTGGAGCAGAAGGGCAGGCAGCAGGGAAAGCCGCAGGCCTTAGTGGACCTGATCGCAGCCAACTCGGCGGCCTTTCCGGAACTGGTTTTCGGGTTGTGGCATGTGGAGGGCTACGTCCGCGAGCGCGCCGCCGACGCGATTGAAAAGATTACAAAGGAACATCCGCGGTATTTGCAGCCTTTCAAAGCAGAGTTGCTGGGGCTGATGGCGGAGGCGCGTCCGGCTCCGGTGCGCTGGCATCTGGCGCAGATGGTTTCGCGATTGACGCTCAATAAAAAAGAGCGGCTGCGGGCGGTTGGGCTGTTGCGGGGATATCTGGGAGACCGGAGTTCCATTGTGAGGGCATTTGCCATGGATGGTTTAGTGGATCTGACCCGCCCGGATCCGGTTCTGTTCGCGGAAACCGTGGAGATGATTCGGGTCTCCATCAAAACCGGGACGCCTGCCATGCGAGCGCGGGGCAAAATGTTACTGAAACAGCTGGCCGGCGAACCCGGGGTTTAGCGTTTTAGGCGTGTCCGTCGATGCTGCACCGTCGTCCGCGCGGGGCATCAGGGCATGATGGCATTTACAGTGTCAAGCAGCTTTCATGGTTTTGGCCCGCAGTTCGCGGCGAGCTGTGGCCGGAAAGCGATATCGACATCAGGCGCAACGCAAGGACCTCCGTGAGATCGTGACCGAAGCCAAGCTGGACTGCCAGATTCTCGTTTTCGCGGAATTCGAGCGGTACTTTTCACTTTGACTTGAATCGGTCAGTCGCCACGGGCCGCACGGCCATCGAGGGTAACGCTGCCGTTCATTGCCAGGAAAGATAACACTCGCGCTGGAGCAATCTCATGTCGAAGCCCGCGCTCCAGATCCTCCCAAAAGGTGGAGAGTGTTAGCATGCTCATATGAGCCATCGACTCCAGGTTTTGATTCCCCCGGAACTTGACGCGAACCTTGAAAAGGCGGCTCAGCGCAGTTGTATGTCGAAAGGCGCCTGGGTGCGGATAGCGCTCCAGGTGGCATTGGACCGCTCGGGCCATGTCGCGGCAGGAGACGCCGTCGCACTTCTGGCTGCCCTGGATGCTCCAACCGCCGGTATCGACCAGATGCTGGCAGAGATTCAGGCCGGTCGCGTTTGAAAATCTTTGTCGACTCCAACATCCCGATGTATGTCGCCGGAGCAGATCATCCGCACAAGGCATCAGCCCGTAGATTCCTCGACCAGGTCCGCTCCGGCAAACTTGCGGCATGTACCAGCACCGGGGTTCTTCAGGAGATCTTTTACCGGTATTCTTCGCTTGGCCGGCGGGATCTCGCCCGTGATGTTTACAACCTGTTTGCCGGCATTTGTCCCGTTATATGGGGCGTAACATTGGCCGACACCGACCGGGCTCGAGACCTTCTCTGCGCTCACACGGGCATATCCAGCCGGGACGCAGTACACGCCGCAGTTATGTTGAACCATCGGCTGGAGAAGATTGCCACTTTTGACAGCGGTTTCGATAGCATACCCGGCATCAAGCGTATTCCCCTAACGTAGCTGCCCAAACCGTTGCTTCCACTCGCAGTCCTCCCTCCAGGAAACCGCTTCTTTCGCTCTTCGCATATGACTGACCAAGACGTCACTATCTTCGTTCTGATACCGTACATCAAACCGTCCTATTCGGTGGCTCGTCACCTCAAAGCGTACCCGTACGGGAAAAGCGGACGGGCCGAGTCGTGCGGGACATCGCTTTTCTGGGCCGCCACCGCTTCCATGGACGAGGGTAATTCGAAGGGCAGATGGCCGCCCGCCTTGGCCTTGCCGGACAGCACGTCGAGCAGGGCATCGTCGTTGATGCCAAAGTCCGCGTAAAGGACCGCGGCTTTGTCCATCACGGCTGTCAGGATGGCGGGACGATCCAGGTAGACCGTCATCACGGCTGGGGTGGTGCCGCATTTTAAAAGCGCGTCGTAGGCGGGGTCGCCAGGTTGGAAGTTGAGGCGTCCTTCGTGTTGGCGCAATCCGAAGAAGTAGCCAGGATGGAGGATTTCGAAAGGCGCGGATGCGCGGATGACGGCGAAGCTGGCATCCTGGGGCGATTCCACGACGGTGAAGCCGTGCGCCTTAGCTATGGCGGGATCTACCTGAAACAGCCAGACTTTCGCGCCGGCTTGGAGAGGAGCGCGTCCAAGCTTGTTCACTAACGGGACCATGGCGCGCTGCTGCGCCGCTACCCCAGCGGCACGCGAGACGGGGTTTCTTACCACCTGGCCAGCTGCGGCGGCGTCCACGTAGGCGTTCTCGAACAGACCGATCGCAAACGTCTGCGTGAGCACCCGTGTGGCAGCTTCGCGCATGCGGGTCTCGGATAGTTTGCCGCCGCGGGCTGCCTCCAGGAGCGCCGCGACGTCCTCGGTCCCACCGACCTGGTCCACGCCGGCGTTGATCGCACGGGCGAAGCGATCAGATCGGGGTAGGTCCATGACGCCCCAAGGCGTGCCGATCTGCGCGGGTCCGGGTTTCTGGCCGGCCGGCATGCCGTTTTGGCAGTACTCGCCGCAGTCGTTCGCGATGCCCCAATCGCTGAGGATTACGCCGGAAAAGCCGTACTTGCCGCGGAGAAGTCCGGTGAGCAACTGCTTGCTCAACCCCGCGCCGACCAGCTCGACGGGCTGGCCGTCCAGGGTGACCTGTTCCAGGATTGAGTAGGCCGGCATCACCGCCGCTACATGGGCGTTAAATGCACCCAGGAAAGGCTCGATATGGTAGGAAAGCTGGGCGTTTGTGAGGGCAGAGAATCGACCGTAGTAGTTGTGGCTGTCGAGCCCGTCTTTTTGCGCGCCGTACCCGATCCAGTGCTTGACCACGGTGATCACCGAACCCGGCTTGAGGCCTGTGTTCCCGTCCTGCATGCCCTCGACATAGGCTTGAACGTGGGCGCGGGCGACTTGGGCGTCCTCGCCAAAAGTTCCGTTGATGCGGGCCCAACGCGGCTCGGTTGCGAGGTCGGCTTGAGGGGACAATGCTTCGCGAATGCCGACGGCCAGGTACTCACGGCGCACGATTCCGGCGAAGCGGCGGGTCAGCGCGGGATCGTTAATGGCGGCCAGGCCGGTGGTTTCGGGCCATTGGGAGAACGATCCGGTCTCGGCGCTGGCGCCCAGGACATAGAGGAAGTGGTTGCGCGGATCGGTGCTGATGGTGATAGGGATGCCGAAACGTGCGGACTCGGCCAACTCCTGCAGGCGATTGGCGCCCTCGGCCATCTTGCCGGGATCGCCGCCGAGCCGGGTGAGGAAGGTGTGGATGCGCTTGTCATAAATCAGGGCATGGATCAGGGCTTGCGATTTGGTGTCGTCGAGGGCGGGCAAGGTGCCGTGGACCATAACACCCGCGAGATCTTCGATAGACATCTGGCGCACCAGGTCGCGGGCGCGCGTGCCGGGGGACTTGCGCCAGTCCTCATAATCGTCGAGCTGGCCGTTCCGGTTGAGGTCTTTAAACTGGAGCCCATCGACGGTGAGGAGCGGCGCGGAGCGGTGTCCTAAAACGGGTTGCTGGACGGCGTTGGATTGGAAAGCGTAGAGGGAAGCAAGGACGAGCGCGAACAAGGCGGTATGGCGCATGGTTGATTGCTATTTTGTCATGCCAGGGGAGATACATGTTAATGCGCAGCGGCGGAGGTGCAGCGGATAGTTGCGATGGCATGGGCTGCGTGCATCGTCCGGAACATTCGTGACTGTTCGATCGGCTGCCGGGCACCCGCGGCGCTCAAAAGGCCGCATCGGCAGCGCAGCCATTGCTATAATATTGGGGTACATGTCTGATTCCCATAACACCTCCACTGGCACCAACGGTGCCGTAAACAAGAAAATTATTCTTTTACGGCCCCGCGGTTTCTGCGCTGGCGTGGTGCGGGCTATCGACGTGGTGAAGATCGCCATCAACTTATATGGCGCGCCCGTCTACGTGCGGAAGGAAATTGTTCACAACCGGCACGTGGTGGAAGAACTGCGCGCTGCTGGCGCTATTTTCGTGGAAGAACTCTCCGAGGTTCCGGAGGGTGCGCGCGTTATTTTTAGCGCCCACGGCGTGTCTCCGGCCGTTCGGACCGAAGCCAAGGAGCGCAATCTCCAGGTGATCGACGCCACGTGCCCGTTGGTGACCAAGGTCCATCTGGAGGCCGTGAAGTTCGCGCGCGAGGGCTATTCCATCGTCCTGATCGGACACGCCGGGCACGATGAAGTAATCGGCACGTTGGGCGAGGCCCCCGAAGCTACGTTTCTGGTGTCGTCGGTGGCAGATGCCGATAAGTTGGAATTGAAAGACCCCACGCGCGTTTCCTATCTTACCCAGACAACGCTTAGCCTGGACGAAACCCGCGACATCGTGGAGCGGCTGCAGAAGCGGTTCCCGGCCATCAAGGGCCCCAAGACCCAGGACATTTGTTACGCTACCGAAAATCGGCAGTTGGGTGTGAAAGCCGTTGCTCCGCTGTGCGACGTCCTGCTGGTGGTAGGGTCGCAGAACAGTTCCAACTCCCGCCGCCTGGTGGAGGTCTGCCAGAACGAGGGCGTGCCGTCCCACCTGGTGGACGATGCCAGTGAGGTTGAGCCGGCGTGGCTGGAAGGGCGTTTCGCGGTGGCCGTAACCGCGGGCGCTTCGGCTCCGGAAAACCTGGTGCAGGATCTAATCGCATGCCTGCAGTCGCGTTTTGGCTTCGATTTGCTGGAAGAGATGGAGTTGAAGGAAGAAGACGTACGATTTCAGCTTCCCGCCGACCTGGAACGCTCACTATTCCGCCTGGCCCCCGTCTCGCGAGTATGACCCCAGGCCTGCAAATTGCCGATTCTCTTTTGCTAGGCGCCTTCCAAACGGCGCAGCGTGCCACCGAATACCTGCTATCCCGCCAGGATTCGCAAGGGTTCTGGCAAGCCGACCTCACGGCGGATTCCACGTTGGAATCGGATTATATTCTGCTGCAGTTGTGGCTGCATCCTCCGGCCGTGGGAGTGTGGAACCCGCCGACACGCCACCTGATCGACCGTGCCGCGCAATCCATTCTGGCGCGGCAGCTTCCGGGCGGCGGCTTCAATATCTACCCGCAAGGTCCGGCTGAGGTCAGCGCCTCGGTAAAGGCTTACTTCGCGCTCAAGCT
>JBBQUE010000207.1:0-6017 GCA_038212805.1 Bryobacterales bacterium
CAGCGTTTCGATCTCCCGCATCCGGACGGTAGCCGAAAATTCGTCGCCCTCCGCCATGGTGCACTCCGCCCCGCTAGCGCCCAGCTCCAGCGCCAGCCGGATAGCTTTCTCCGCAAGATCCAGCATGTCAGGCTGCCGTGCCTCCCACTGTCATCTTGTCGATCTTTATGGTGGGGATGCCAACGCCTACCGGGACGCTCTGGCCATCCTTGCCGCAGATCCCCACGCCCTCGTCCAGTTTCAGGTCGTTCCCCACCATGCTGACGTATTTCAAAGCTTCCGGGCCGTTGCCAATCAACGTCGCGCCCTTTACTGGACGGGTCAACTTGCCATCTTCGATCAGATAGGTCTCGGTGGCGGAGAACACAAAATTGCCACTCGTGATATCCACTTGTCCGCCGCCAAAGCTGGTGCAGTAAAGCCCGCGCGGGACAGACCGGATAATATCCAGCGGATCGCTCTCGCCCGCCAGCATGAAGGTGTTCGTCATGCGCGGCATGGGGATGTGCTGATAGCTCTCACGCCGCCCGTTGCCGGTCACGCCGTTCTTCAATAGGCGGCTGGACAGCTTATCGGAAAGGTAGCCGCGCAGAATTCCATTCTCTATCAGGACGTTGCGCTGCGTAGGCACGCCCTCGTCGTCCACGTTTAAAGACCCCCGGCGGTCGCTAAGGGTTCCGTCATCAATCACAGTGCAGAGCGGGCTGGCCACTAGCTGGCCAATCCGGCCTGAGAATGCCGAGACGCCCTTACGGTTGAAGTCGGCTTCCAATCCATGCCCCACCGCTTCGTGCAGCAGAATGCCCGGCCACCCGGGACCCAACACTACCGTCATCTCGCCCGCTGGCGCTGCCACCGCGTCCAATTGGACGATCGCCTGCCGGGCCGCTTCCCGCGCGAAGTATTCCGGCGTCTTGCCGTTCTGGAAAAATTCCAGACCCACGCGCCCGCCGCCCCCCGATTGACCGCGCTGGGGCGTACCGCCGGGCTCGCGCGCCAGCACCGCAACGCTCAGCCGGGTCATCGGTTGGCGGTCAAAGCTGATCCCTCCGTCGCTGGTGGCCACCATCACCTGGCGCAGATTATCCACGTAGCTGGCCTGAACTTGAAACACTTTTGAATCGAACGCGCGCGCGGCTTGGTCGGCGCGCTTCACCAGGTCCACGCGGCCCGCCAGGCTGGTCTCGGTGGGCGCGATCAACACGGGGTAGAGATTGCGCTTGCGGGCCTCTTCAAATCCCGTCTTGTCGATGCTGGCCGGACCTTTGGCAATCAGGGCGGCCGTGCGGCAGGCCTTGCGAATGCGTTCCGGGCTCAGGTCGTCACTATAGGCGTAGCCAGTACGCTCGCCCCAGATGACGCGTACACCCACGCCTAGAGAAACGCCCTGGACAGCGCTCTTGACGATGGATTCATCAATGCTGATGTTGCTGGTGGACAGATATTCGAAGTACAGGTCGGCATAATCTCCTCCAGCCGCCAGGGCCAGGGAAATATAGTTTTCCAGATCGTGCTCGGTTATGTTGAACTTTTGTCCGAAGAAAGAATCGGATAGGGCCATACTCTAAGAATACAGGCTCCTGCGCGGGTGGCTAGTTAATCGTGAAGCCCAGAATGAACGCGACTTGGTTGGCGTTGGCGTTTACGGCGCTGCTGCGGATGTTGGCGAAGTTCTTGTCCGTGCTCCACAGCGTATACCGGAGTTCCGGCGAGAAGCGGAAAATCAGGACCCGGAATTCCAAGCCGGCCGCGAACGGGATGCCCACGGTGGTGTTTCCTTCTGAGGATTTGGTGACGTTCCTGGCATCCATCGTCGCGGTGATGGTGGAATCCTGGTTCGTGTAGCGCACCGCGATGCCTCCGCCAATAAACGGCTTTACGTGCTGCGAGAGCAGGAAGCGGCGCTTCACCAGCACCGGGAATTCCCACTGGGTTCCAGTGGAATTGCTCAGGAACCCCAGACCCAGGATGCTGCCCGAATTGGTGACGCCGATGCCGCGGCGCATGGCGTCGAATTCAAGCGCCCAGCGGGGAGTCGGGAGCAGTTGCACAGTTGCGCCTATCAGGAATTTCCCGCTGTTGTCGGACAACGTGCCGTTGGTATTGTTGAATGCCTGGTAAAGGTCGCGGACATATCCGCCCCCCACCACGCCCACGGCAACCAGGCCCTCGCGCCGGTCTGAAAAGCGGGCCCGGCGTCCGCCTGACGCGGGGGTCGCAACCGGGGGTGTTACGGGCCGGGGCGCTTGGGCTCCGCCGCCACCTCCGCCAGCCGGAGGCGCTCCCGCTGGTCCACCCGGGAATGCGCTAAAAGCTGTGGAGGCGAACAAGATGCTGGGGCTATCGGAGATTGCCTGATACTGCGTGGCTGGCACAGGACCCGCCAGACGCGTCAAGGATGCCACCAGCGGACGCTGCATTACAATGGTGCGACGCTCTACCGAGACTGCCGTATGGGTTCGTTTTTGAGTTTTGCCGCGGGTGGATCTCCGCGTCTTTTTATGTTTGACGGCCATGGTCCTGGCCGCGCCGGGCTTGGCGGGTGTTGCGGAAGCCAGCGGGGCGAAGCCGGAGAGGAGGACAGCCAACGCTAACGCAACAGCGGTGAAGTTTCGATACGAACGCATAGGCCTCCGGGATAGCATTCCCTGCCAGCAGTATACAACAAAAGCCGAGTTAGGTGTTTAAAACATTGTGGTTTCCATACTACTTTGAGCGCCAGCACTTGAAACCAGGCGCGCCCGGTGGCGAATCGTGGTGGGGCCAATGATCCGGTCGGCTGGATCATTGGCATTCTCCTACTGGAACGATGTGGAAAGAGCACCGCGATCTCGGGGGTGATGGGTAAATCTTTTAGCGAGCGCGCCGTGATCACGGTATTCAGGAAGGCCTGCGGATCCTCGTCAACCCTGACCCGTCCCTTGTGGATCAGCATTGCGATTTCCCAAAGGGTGACGTCGCAAATGGCAAGCGTGCCTGCTGCATCCCCCTCTTTAATGGCTTTGCGCGCTATGTTACTCAAGCGTGCGGGCGTCAACGCGTCGAAGATTACCGCGTTGGGGTCAAGAATCAGCAGGCTGGGCATCCCAAAGATCGCCCATGGGTGTTTCCACATCGCCCTCCCAGGCGGATGCCCGCAAGCTGGCCAACCGGGCCTTCGCGTTTTCTTTCTCGTCTTCCGGAGGAATAATGCGCGCGATCACCTTGCCCCGCGACAGCACGGCGAGGGGTTCGCCCTTTTGGACGCCAGCCAGGCATGCATGCAGGTTATTGCGAAAATCGGTCACGGTTGAGTAATTTCGTCGGTCCTCCTCTGTAGAGTCAAAATGTACACCAAACCAAACATGCCTCGATTCTCGAAAAGTTAGAGATCATACCAAAGTGCCTCCGAAGGACCGTGGATAGTGGTCTTCGTGCGCATCGCCGGGAATTTCCCGCCAGCAACTGAGATGATTCAAATGAAGTGGTTCTTAAAGCGCCGCGAACAGATCCTGCTGCCGCGTCTCCACTGCTTTGGTTTGCTTCTTGCGCATGGGCGGGGGCGCAAAAGTTCGCATCAGCCGCACGGTGCACTGGTGGTTATCGAAGATCGTCTGCAGGTCCTGGCAACGCGTACATCCGCCCCGGATCGCTCCCGGTCCATCGGACGACGGGTCGAACCTCGGGTGCCGGGAACACTTGCCTTGCCATTTCACGGTTCCTATTTTGAGCATGATGCGCGATCTTCCCGCCTAGTTTACCAGGGGCCGGGGCTTCGCGAATATAGAGTTGAAACGGTCCCCAGTAATAAGGCAGTTGATAGGTCTCGCCGGACCGCAACAACTTCAGCTTGGCGTCGCGCAGGGCATCGGCGGCCGGAACCGCCCGCGTCAGTTCGCCGTACATATCGTCCATCAGTTGCGGCGTGGATTCGTCGCTCACATCCCACAAGCCGGCGATAATGCTGCGCGCCCCGGCCCGGAAGAAGGCCCACATAAACCCGACCAGCCCTTCCCCGGCATAAGTCTTGGCCCCCGCGCCGCGGCAGGCCGATATGGTAACCAGTCCGGCCGGATATTTGTCCCGCGCCACATCCCTGGCAAGCAACCGGTTGGAACCCAGCGGGCCGGACAGGATTATGGCCGATTCCATCGGATTCCGGCGGTCGGAAGTGGCGTGGGCCGTAAAATGGACGTACTCGGAGCCCGCACCGGCGTGGTCCCGATACGCGGCCGGGTTGGCCTCGTCTTTACGGAAACACTGTACGGCGGAGGGTGCGAAGTGCTTCTTCACCCGGTCAATCTCCTCCGCCGCAAAGGGTAGCTTGCTGCACTCGCGATCTGGCGGATTCGGATCGCCGATCAGCAGCATCTTAGCCCCTCCCATCTGCCTCCTGGCGCTTCCCGAGACCAGCAGATTCAGCGACGGAGCCACCGACACCACGGCGTCCTCAATGAAATAGTGCGCTCTCGGCGCAGGCACCGGAATGGTTTCAAAATTCAACGCGTTCAAAGCCCCGTTGGCGGCGATAATCAGCCGCGTCCCCCGGGGAATCCGGTCGATGACTGGTGCCAGGATGGCTTCGTACAGTTCGTGGCCCGACCCATCGTCCGAGGTCAACGGATTGTCCAGCGCCTCAATCAGCCCCCGGTAGCGCTCCACCGCCGCGCCAATCTTATCCGCCGCGGGAAGTGGATATGCGCTGATCGCGCCGGCCGTCGTGATCCAGACATAAGAGCGCCGCGGGCCCAGCCAGTAGGAAAGCAAGGTTGTCCCGGTCTCCCGCGCCAGCCGTTGGTATCTGGCCGTGCCTACCAGGCGGCCGGCCCCCACCTCTCCGATTTTTTGCTGCAGGACCTGCGCCCGGCTGGCTTCGGCGATCTCCAGGCCGCGCCGCGTCTTCCCGCGCGCCATCAGGAAATCGATATAGTTGTCATGCACGCGAATCAGACTGGTCAGGAACTGCACTTTTGTTCCTTCTTCCCTCAAACCTGAGCGAACCCGGTCCACCATTTCCAAAGTTGCTTCAAAGGCTGCCTCCGCCTTGGCATCCTGCCCCGTCCTGGCATACATCAGCGCCAGGAAGGTGCCGGCGTCCAATGCGGGAACCGGATCAATCGAGTGGGCCTCCGAAATCTGCTTGTAAAGCTTCTCCGCTTCGCGCGTTTTGCCGCGCCCTTCCAGAATCCGCCCCTGCGAGACGTACGCATAAAGCTTCGAAGTTTCATCCCCGAAAGCCTCTTTCAACCGCATGGCGCGCTGATTAATCTCGCCGGCCCGCACCCAATCCTTACGCTCAATCGCAACATTGGCCAGATTCGTCAGCCAGCGGGCGGCCATTCTGCGGTCGCCCAGCTTGTTCGAAATCTGAAAGGCTCCTTGAAAACGCTCCCCCGCCAGATCGAATTGTTGGCGGTCCATATAGATATTGCCCATGTCGCCCATGGTCAAAGCCAGTGTTCGCTGGTCGCCGGCCTCGCGGCAGAGCTTTTCCGCGGTCTCAAGCGCAGTCAACGCTTCGTCCAGTTGCCCCAGGCTGAACCGCGACCATCCGACATTCAGGAAGATGATACCGATTCCGCTGCGGCTATTGGTTTGTGCCAGAAGCGAAAGCTGCTGTTGCAGCGTAAGGATGGCTTCTTCAAAGCGCTGCTCTTCCATCAGCACCCAGGAGGAAATCGCCATTCCGTAGATCTGTACATCCGGGTCTTTGCTGGCTTCCGCGTGTTCCTCCGCCACCACCCGCAGTTGTTCACTCTGTTCCAATTGCCGCTGTGAAGTCAGCACGCTGACGCGGAAGAATTCGATTCTTGCCTGCAGGCCGATGTCGCTGGTCGCGCGGGCAAGATCCAGTGCCTGCGCACTCAAGGTATTCGCGGCGGCATAGTCGGTCTGCGCCGACGAAGCCCAAGCGAGATAAAGCTTGCGCTGCGCGTTGGCCAAGCGGAATTCCGGCGTGCCGGGAGGCTGCTTCGCCAGCAGCACCACCGAGGCTTTCGCGCCCTGAGTCTGCTGCACCAGGTTAACCTTGTGCAAAT
>JBBQUE010000208.1:0-5994 GCA_038212805.1 Bryobacterales bacterium
AGATTTCAATTCTAGCGCGTTTCCGCCGGGCCCACACCGCCAAACTCGCCCCATTGCCCGACGTAGAAGCTGCGGCCCTAGACGAACGGCGCGCCGCTTTCTTTCACTGACATCTGGACTGTTGTCACGGTTACCTGCACCTCTAAGTGATGGAAAAACCAACCCTTCTCGAATTCCGAAGCCGGATTGTGTCCGCGCAGGTGGCCGCCGGAACTGCCCACCACAAGGTAGGTGACGCCGTCGCGCTCCATTCGCGAAAGTTGGTGGACGTGGCCGCTGATGACGGCGTTAACGCCATATTGTTTCATCAGCTTATGAAAAGGAAAATCAGTATTCCCCAGCTTCAGCGGTAGCAGCCAGAAGGGCTGATGGAACACCACGAATTTGGGCTGCCGGTTCCGGTGGGCGGCCAGATCGCTCTCCAGAAACGCTATTTGCGCGGCGCTCAGTTGCAGTGAACGGCTGTTGTCCAGCACCGTGAAATGGGCGTTCTGCCAGTCGAAACCGTAGGAAGGTTTGCGCCCGGTCTCCCTTTCGTAAACCGCCTGGGAAGCGTCCGACCAGATATCGTGATTGCCGGGAACCAGGAAGAACGGCAGGCGGAAACGCGTCCAAACCGGCTTCACCTGGCGCCATTCGCTCTCCGCCGTCGCATCCTTCAGACCCTGGATGGTGTCCCCCACGTTCAGCACGAAGCCGGGACTTTCAATCCCGATCTCGCGCCAAACCTGTTCATAGACACCCGGCACGGTTTCACCAGTCCGATCCCCGATAATCGCGAAACGAAACGAATTTTCGGGCGGACTAGCCCCAAAAACCAGTCCGGTAATAAGCCAAAGGCGAAGTAGCACTGCCCGCGATTCTCGCATAAATGGCGCGAATTTTCCTGGCGTTCCCCACTAACTTCGTGCAGTGGTGTCCCTCATCGATTCCTGGCTTGCCGCGCTTCTGGTTCCCGCCGGGATCGTGGTGGTATTGAGCGGAATCGATGACCTGTGTCTTTACATAGCCCGGCTCTTCGATTGGCTGCGGCGGCTCAGGACCGTACAGGACGACCTGCCGGAGGCGTCCAGCCTGCCCGAACAACGGTTTGCCATTTTCGTGCCGTGCTGGCATGAATCGGCTGTGATCGGTGCCATGGTTGAACACAATGTCGCGGCCATCCGCTACCAAGCCTATGACCTGTTTATCGGGGCCTATCCCAACGATGAACCTACCATCGCGGCTGTCCGGGAGCTGGAACAGCGCTTTGATCGTGTACACCTGGCCATCTGTCCGCACGATGGCCCCACATCGAAGGCTGACTGCCTCAACTGGGTTTACCAGCGCATGTTGCTGCATGAAGAAGCCGCGAACGTGAGGTTCGACGTGGTGGTAACGCATGACGCCGAAGACCTGATTCATCCGGAATCGCTGAGGACGACCAATCTCCACATCCGCCAGTACGACATGGTGCAGATTCCGGTGCTTCCGCTGGCAACGCCGCTCTGGATGGTAACCCATGGAGTGTACTGTGATGAGTTCGCGGAATTCCAGCTCAAAGATATGTTGGTGCGGAGCATCATGGGGAGCTTCATCCCTTCGAATGGAGTAGGCACGGCCTATTCCCGCGCCGCCCTGGAACGCCTGGCCCAAACCGAGAGCAACCGCATCTTTGAGCCCGCTTGCCTGACGGAGGATTATGAAAACGGCATGCGCCTCCATGCTTTAGGATGCCGTCAGATCTTCGTGCCGCTGAGGAAGACCAAGAGCGGATTCGTGGCCACCCGGGAATTCTTCCCGTCAAATATCCACGCCGCTATCCGCCAGCGGACCCGCTGGGTGACCGGAATCGCATTGCAGACCTGGGAGCGGCATGGCTGGCGGGGCAGGGCGTCATCCGTCTACTGGTTCTGGCGGGATCGAAAAGGCTTGGTAGGGAACCCGCTCAGCCTGGCGCTCAATCTGCTCTTCATGGTGGGACTAGGCACGTGGGTCTACGCGGTTTGCACGGGCCAGGCTTGGGGACTACCGAGGGCGCTGGCGGCATACTCCATTTACTCCTGGCTGGCCTATTCTACTTTAGGGATCCAAGCGGTATTGACCGGCGGCCGCATGGTCGCGGTGGCTCACATTTATGGTTGGCAATTCGCCCTGGGGGTACCGCCGCGCACCATCTGGGCGAACTATATGAACGCATGGGCTGCTTGCAACGCAATGATTCGCTATGCGCGAGCGCGCATCCGGCATGAGCCGCTGGTCTGGGTGAAAACCGAACACGCCTACCCTAGCCGCACCGCGCTCTGCGCTCACAAGCGGATGTTGGGAGAAATTCTGGTGGGTTCGGGCTACCTGGAACCGGCGAAACTGGAATACGCTTTGGCCACCCAGCCCGCCGGGATGAGAATCGGGGAATATCTGGTGCAATTACAAGTTATTTCCGCCGACGATTTATATGAAGCTTTAAGCCTGCAACAAAGCGTGCCCGCGGGCCGGATTCCTCCTATTGAAATCAGCCCAAGGGTGGCCCGGGCGCTTCCCATAAAAGTGGTTAGACAGTGGAAAGTCTTGCCCTATCGCGTGGCGGCCGGCAACCTGTTTCTCGCCAGCCCGGAAATTCCCACCGATGAGATGAGCCTGGCCATTCGTGCCTTCACCAGCATGTCCCTCCGGTTTCAGCTGGTGACCCCCGCGAACTTCGAAGAACTGACCCAGGCATTCCTCTGAGGACTATCACGATTTAAAGAAGTGATACGCTTCAAAGTAAGAGGAGGGTCAATCTTGAAAAAGACCTTAGTACTTTTGTTCGCATCCGCGTTGACGCTTATTCCTGCCCTTCAGGCAGACAGCGTCCAATCTGTTCCATTTCTAGGTACCATGACTCCCGATCAGGAAGTCCCAGCACAGACCGCAGTGGCGGGTGCCAATGCGCTGATCTTTGTCCACGCGGTCCGTGATGACAAGGGAGTCATTACATCCGGCTCCGTGGATTTCACCATTCGATACCGCTTGCCTGGCCCCACCAGCATCACCGGTCTACACATTCACACAGGTGCCGCCGGAACGAACGGCGCAGTCCTCATCCCCACCGACATCAGCGGAGCAAATCCGGTGATCGTGGATCAGACCGGCCGCGGAGTTATTTTCAAGCAAGTGCAGTTTTCCAGCACGGGCAGCGTAGCGCTTAGCACGATTAACGACTTGCTGGCGAATCCGCAAAACTTCTATGTAAACATTCACACCACAGAAGCGCCCGGCGGCATCATGCGTTCGCAGTTATTCCCCGCTCAGCAGAAGATTCTGATGGGACTCATGAGTCCGGATAACGAAGTGCCGCCAACGGACGTGAAAGCATCCGGCGTCGCCACTGTCACAGTATTCAGAGCCTTTGACTCCATGGGAACATTCGCGTCGGGCTGGGCAACTTACTCTTTGAACTACACCGGTTTTCCCACCGACACCAGCTTCACCGGATTCCACATCCATGACGGCGGTGCCGGAATGAACGGACCAGTTACCATCAACAGCGGCATTGGGGGAGGCGCGAATGCTGTCCCGTCCCCAACCGGTTCCGGCAGCCTGCTCTACGACATCCCGATTGCCAGGACCGACGCGACGTTTGGGGCTGAAACCGCAACCCTGAACGACCTGTTTGATAATCCCGCCGCTCACTATATCAACCTTCACACCACGGTCAATCCAGGAGGAGCGATCCGCGCTCAAATGCGAGCCACGGATCAAATGGACTTCCAGGTAATGATGTCGCCCGCCAACCAAGTGCCGGCCGTGACCGGTCTGGTAGCCAGCGCATTAGCCAAGCTGAGCCTCTATACCGTACGCGGTTTGGACGGAACGGTGCTGGCTGGGACCACCATCTTTGACGTGAACTACCGTAGCTTTGCGGCTGGCACCACCTTTACCGGCCTGCACATCCATGACGGCACGGCGGCTGTAAACGGCTCCGTGACCATCAACACCGGCCTCGGAGCCGGCGACGCGTCCGTGGTTACACCGACGGGTTTGGGCAACTTGTATAAGACGGTTACGGTCAGCACCGCCGCCGGTATCGCTACCATGAGCGCGATTACCCTGAACCCTGAAAACGCGTATGTAAATTTGCATACTACGGTGAATCCGGGTGGAGCAGTTCGCAGCCAACTCGCCGCCGCCAACGCCACGCTTCCCACGGTCAACGCCATAACCAGCAACCCCGACACCAAGACCACCACGCTGGCACCGGCTGAGATCTTATCGATCTATGGTCAGAATCTGGCCAAATATACCAGTGACTTGTCAGGCCTGGGTGCGCTGACGGCGCTGCCTGCCAGCCTCAACGGCGTAAAGGTCACAATCGGCGGAAAGGCCGCCCCGTTGTATTACGTTGGGGGGAGCCAGATAAATGCTCAGGTGCCGGTGGATGTTGCTACTGGACCGCAACCCGCAATCGTCACCAGCCCCAACGGAGTCAGCGCGCCATTCACAGTTATGGTGGCGATGGCTGCACCCGCGATCTATTTTGACCCGGTGAGCGGTACCGCCGCCATCCTGAAGAATAGTAATTATTCGCTGGTGACTACCGACAATCCGGCAAAAGCTGGCGATGTACTGTTGGTCTACCTCACCGGACTTGGACAGACTACTCCTCCACTCCAGACGGGCAACCTGCAGTCCGGAGGCCCCCTGAACATGACGGGGCCCATTACGGCCACAATCGGCGGCCAGAACGCGCTGATTGTCTACTCCATCGCCTCACCGGGCTTTGCGGGTCTATACCAGGTTGCGTTGACGGTGCCGACAGGAGTGACAGGGTCGGTTCCGCTGATTCTCAAGGCAGGACCTGCCCAGGCGAATACAGTCAACGTGCCATTAACGGGCGGGCTGACCTACCCTTAAGGGTTAATTAGTGTTGGGCCCGGTACCAAGCCAAGGTCCGGGCCAACCCTTTTTCAAAGCTGAACTGCGGATCGTGGCCGAGATCCCTGACAGCCGCCGTGATGTCCGCCTGCGAGTGCATAACGTCCCCAGCCCGAGGTGCCGCGTAATTCGCCGGCAACGTAATCCCCTCAATTTGCTGCAAGGTATTCCACAGATCATTGAGGGAGTATCTCCCGCCGTTCCCCGCATTGAAAACCTTGCCGCCCACATTTGCGGCGCGCGCGGCCTTCAGCATCAAACTCACGACATCCTCAACATAAGTGAAGTCGCGGCTATGTTCCCCATTCCCGAAAATCGTGGGGGCGCTCCGTTCAATTACCGACGTCATGAACTTTGAGATCACACCAGAGTAGGGACTGGTGGGGTCCTGCCGTTCGCCATACACATTGAAAAAACGAAGCGAAACCGCATCCAGACCGAAGCAATTGTGGAACGTACTCGCGTAATATTCCCCCATCAGCTTCTGGGCAGCGTAGGGCGAAAGCGGACGGGCCGCCATGGATTCCACCTTGGGCAGGACTTCCGTATCCCCATAAGCCGACGATGACGCCGCGTAGACAACCCGCCGCACCTTCCCCTCGACACAGGCATGGAATACGTTGAAAGTGCCGTCCACGTTCACCTGGTGCGAAGGCACCGGCTGATGAATCGATCGCGGCACGGAGGGAATCGCCGCCAAATGAAACACCGTATCCGCGCCGGCCAGCAAGGGCGCGAGAGCCGAATAGTCCCGGATGTCTACTTCGTGAAATTGAATGCGGGACCGAACTTCATCCAGGTTCTGGGCATGCCCTGTCAGCAGGTTATCCACTACCCCCACCGCGCCGGCGTCTTCAGACAACAGTTTTCTCACCAGGGCGGATCCTATGAAACCCGCGCCGCCCGTCACGATCAGTTTTTTCATTGCGTTAGCTTGCCAATTTCCTTATCAAGATACCGCAGGGATTCCGTGGCGATTTTTTCAGGACCCGGCGTGAAATCGAAAGCCTCCAGCGAAATCCAGCCGTTGTAATTCAATCGGTGCAAGGTGCGGAAGAACGAGAGGAAGTCGTAATCCGCCGTGCCCGGATGTTTGCCGTC
>JBBQUE010000209.1:0-5976 GCA_038212805.1 Bryobacterales bacterium
CCGCATCTACCTGCCGGAATCCGAAATGGCGCGCTTCGGCTACTCCGCCCGCGATCTGGAACAGCGCCTGCGCAACGACGCTTTCCGCGAACTGATGCGTTTTCAAGTGGCCCGCGCTCGCCAGTATTACGCGGCGTCAAACCCCGGAATCCCCATGCTCTCGGCCGATGGCCGCTTCGCCGTTAAAGTTGCGTCCGACGTCTACCGCAGTATTTTGAGACGCATCGAAAAGACCGATTACGATGTCTTCGAGCACCGCGCCTACGTGCCCGCCATGGAAAAATACTGGATCACGGCGCGCGGAATGGCAGTCCCGGCAGTCCGCAGGCTATGGCGATGAGATCTGACATGTGGAATAGGCCATTGGCCTGTTTTCGGAAAATTACGTTTTCTGATGACCGGTAACCTATGGCGCTAAAGCAATCCATTGAGCGCGCGTCGCTGGCGGCATCGGCCGGCCTGATCCCGCATTACCTGGCCTTCTATTTGATAGGGTCGCCGCTCTGGACCGAAACCATCTCCGAATGGATCATGGCCAACACGCCGTCCCGCTATGCCGTCCCGCTGCTGACCACGCTGGGTCCGTGGGCCAAACCGTTCGCCGTCACCGGAGCGTTGGCCATCCTTGGCTTCGTTATTTTCGTCCTGCTTCCGCTACGCTGGGCCGGACCCATAGTGGCCGCCGCCCTCCTGGGCTGGCTGTTTGCGTATACATCTTGGATCGGCCAACTCACGTTCTGGTTGCCAGTGCTGTGGGTGGTCACTCGTTCTCCCCAGCTGGCCCCCACCGGACGCCGCGATTTCCTCACCTCCGCCGTCATGACTTTGGGCACTTTCAGCGTCGCGGTGGAAAGCTATCTGCGCGATGCCGCCCTGGCCCGGCGCGCCGTCAGCCCGGTCTCGCTCTTCCCCTTCACGCCCCCCGCCGAGCGCTTCTTCCCCGCGCTGGTCCGCAAAGCCGTCACCCCGGTGGAGCAGTTTTACGGCATGAGCAAGAACACGGTGGACCCCGCTACCAATCCCGATACCTGGCGCCTCAAGATCACGGAAAACGGCCGCCTGCTTCGCCAGTTCACCTACCGCGAACTGCTCTCATTACCCCGCATCGAGCGCTACATCACCCTGCGCTGCGTCAGCAATACGTTGAAATCCGACCTCATGGGAACCGCGGCTTGGAGCGGCATCCATCTTTCCCAGCTGGCCGATCGCGCCGCGCTCTCCCCCGGCATCGTGGAAACCGCCATCATCGGCGTAGACGGCCACGGCGACAGCCTCCGCCTGGACTACGCCTTCGGCGACGAAACCATTCTGGCCCTGGGGATGAACGGCAAAACGCTCGACCGCGTGCACGGCTTTCCCATTCGCCTTCTGGTTCCTCGCTATTATGGCTTCAAGAACGTGAAGTGGATCTCTGAAATCGCATTCGTCAGCACGCCGTATTTCGGCACATGGCCCAAGCTTGGCTATACCAAGGAGCCCGCCGTGCACACGGCTTCGCACATTGACAGGATTCATAACACCGGGTGGTCCCTTGAAGCCGGGGGAGTCTCCTTCGCCGGAACGCGCGGAATCAAAGCCGTCCGGGTGCGCACCGGTCAAGGCCCCTGGGTGGACGCTACGCTGGACAAAAAGCTGTCGCCTTTCTGCTGGACCCGCTGGGCCGTCGAACTTCCCGGCGCGCAGGCTGGCCAGATCGAGGCCCAAGCCATGGACGGGGAAGGGAACTGGCAGGAATCGGTGGAAGGCCCGCTCTTCCCCACGGGCGTTACCGGCCCCACCATCCGGAGCATTGGCTGATCCATGGAAGCCTTGCTGGTGGCTGCAGCCGTGGGGCTGGCGTCGCTGCTGTTCCTGATCAAATCCCGCCGGAATTACCTGCAATTGCCTGCGCTCCCGGTCTTCTCCGGTCCACCGCCCGAAGACTTCATGGTGGTCATCCCGGCCCGCAATGAAGAGAAAAATATCCAGCGTTCGGTCTCCAGTTTTAGCGGTCTGCCGGTGCTGGTAGTGGACGACGATTCCAGCGACCGCACGGTAGAAATCGCGCGCGCCGCCGGGGCCGCCGTGATTTCCGCGCCCCCCTGGAGGCCCGGGTTGATGGGCAAGCCCAACGCCTGCCAGGCGGGCGCACTCGCTTCCGATTCCCGCTGGATTCTGTTTGTAGACGCCGACACTTACTACACGCCGGAGTTCGTGCCCTCGCTCATTCACTATGCCGAGACGGAGAATCTGGTGGCCGCCTCCGTGTTCCTCCGTCAGGAACGCGTAACTTTATCTGAACGCATGCTGCTGCCCTACGCCTTCGCCCTGTATTTTTGCGGGGTGGACGCCCGCCAGGCCAACAATCCGCGCTCGCCCGAAGCGCTGGCAAATGGCCAGTGCCTGCTCTTCCGCCGGGATGCCTACCAGTTCATAGGTGGCCACAAGGCCGTAGCCGGCAGCGTGATTGAAGACGTTGCCCTGTCCCAAATTTTGAAACGCCATCGCATGCACGCCCGCATTCTGCGCGCGGAAAACATGGGCGCGGTCCGCATGTACGACGGCTTCGGCGAAATCTGGCGAGGCTTCCAAAAAAACTCCTTCCGCTTCCTGCTGGTCAACCCTTGGAGCGGTATTCAGGTGGTGCTGGCTTCGATTGTGCTGACGTCGTACGTCCCGCTCCTAGCGTGGCTGTGGACCGAACAGCAATGGATGGCCGCCGCGATCTTCGCCGTCCTGCCGGGCTTGGTGCTGTGGCCCTGGTATGGCGGCCCCGAAGCCCTGCTGCTGGCCCCCTTCGCCGTCTACGTCTTCCAGTTGATCGCGCTGAACGGCATGGCCACCACCATCTTCGGACGCAAGGCGATCTGGAAGGGCCGCCGTGTCTGACATTCAATACAAGATCCCCTGGGACGTAGTATTCTCCATTGGCCCCAACATCTGGCAAGGCACGCAATCGTCGGTTGATCGCTTCAGTGCCGGGTTCGCCAGCCGCATCCAGCCCCCGCCGCTGATTTTGGGTCTGGAACACCTGCCGGCCAGCCCGCGGTTTCTGTTGGTGGCGAATCATTACCAGCGCAAAGGCCTGTGGATTGCGCACGTGGCTTCGGTCCTAACCCAAATCGTGAACCGGCGCTACGGCCCGCTGGATCCCCCGGTGCGTTGGGTGGTAACCGCCAATTGGCCGCCCCTGAAAATCGGCCCGCTGACGCTGCCATCCCCCGGCGACTGGTTGCTGCCTCGGGTAGCCCACGCTCTGTGCTGTTACCCCGTTGCCTTCGCCGGAACCAACCCGGAGTTCACCGCCCGCACCGTCCGCCGCATGCTGCGCGAAGCCCGCACGCTGAACTGTCCCATCGGCATCTTCCCGGAAGGTGCCGCAGCCGTCGCGGGCAACCTGACCGACCCCCTGCCAGGGGTTGAACGGCTATTGCGCCAGTTAGCCAAATCCGGCTGGCCCTTGCTACCTGCCGCCATTTCCGAAGACGGCCAGCGCCTGGTGATCCGCTTGCAGCCTCTGGTGGCAGCCTCAGAATTGATGGCCGCCGAAGACCCCGCCCGCCTGGCCATGAGCAGGATCCGAGATGGGCTGGACACGCCTGCGTGCCTCCAGCCCACTGATCGACACAAGGCTACTTAGCCCGTTTAGGTGACCTCCCCCTGAACTAGCGAAAGAACCTGCAATGCGACCGTGAGCACCGCGGCCACAGCATTGATTACCGATGCCCAGTCCTTCAAGTAGGGGATGAACCTAAAAACGGCAGTTGACCGCTCCGGGAACCTTCTTAGGCTTTGCCGCCAACATGTTCGAACTGCCGCGCAAATCACCTGTCGGGTGAGGACTGCTTTTGTTGCAACGTGTTGTGGTGAAAAGCAAATGGCCATTTTCCGGTGTGGCAACTGCCGTTTCCAGGATGAAATGTTCAAAGTCATCTCATGACCTCCTATGCGCTGGGCCTCAACATGAGCCCGCTGCTGGATACTTCGTCGTATGCTTCACAAATTTTCACTGTGGCCTTGAGGTCGGCCTAGAGGACCGCCCGCCCGCTTGGGCATGAGCACGATCCGCACGCGCCTGGAATCCAGATAAAATTAAGACTCCACTTGGCACATGAGCCAGAACCTCGCGAATTTAACTGACTACGAAGCCTTGTGCGGCCGGATTTCTGAAATCCGGCCAGACGGTCGGGCCCTCTGGGGACGAATGATCGCCTGTCACACGATACGCCATCTGGCCGATTCCTTTCGCGCCATGTCACGTGCCGAAACCGTCAGTCCGCCACCAGTTGGTTCCAGCGAAACCGCGGGCGGCGGGCACCCCACCGGTGGAATTTGAAAGGGACCACAAAGATTTACTGGAAATCATGTCGAAATTTCGCTCGAGCATTAAGCAGATGACCCGCCCCATGTGTGCTCCCTTGACCCACAAAAAGTGGATGCGGTGGGGCTATTTCCACGTGGATCATCGCCTGCGGCGGTTCGGAAAGTAGCCACCCGGCGCAATCGCATGGCACTTTGGTGGCCAAAACCCGAGCTGATCGCAATTTTTTTGAAACAATCCAAACTGGATTTAAGTGCTTAGGTTACAGTACTTTACCAGGGTTCCGGCAGATTCACCGCTTCACTTCTTGCGACGCAGCATGCAATACTAGTCGCAGGAAGACGGACTCGAATGACGCAGTTGGGCGAGGCAATAGCCCGCTATCACAAGCTATTAGAAGCTGAACCGTTCAAAGACCTCCGCTGGGCACACGTCCTCCATGAGCGCATGGAAGCGCAACACCTCACCGTCGGAGGAAAGCCCATTTCCCCTGTCCTGCGTCCGAATTTTATCACGCGGCGGCAATACACTTCTCTGGTGAAGGCGGCCGAGTCTCTGGTTACCGCCGTCGGCCGGATCGAAACCATGGCCGTCAGCAACCCGTCTTTGATGGCCCGCATGGAAATGTTGCCGGCCGAGAAAATGCTGGCGACCGTAAATCCCGGGTATTCTTTCCCTTCCGTAACCTCACTATTTAATACGCACCTACACAACGGAACTTTGCGGTTTGCGCAGTTTAATCCCGATACACCCACGGGTGTAGCCTACGGGGATGCATTGGCCGATCTGTTCTACGACGCTGCTCCCGTGAAAGAATTCCGCAAGCGTTATACGCTGGGAAAGCTGCCCGGCATGAAGTATCTGTTGCAGGCAATTCTGAAAACCTTCAAGGATTTCGGAGCGCCCACCAAGCTCCCGCAGATAGCGATTCTGGAATTCAAGCAGCCCTTCCACACGTCCGAATCCGGGGAAAGCCTGTTGATCGCGGAATATTTCCGGCAACTAGGGCTCCAGACCGAGATAGTATGGCCGGAGCAGTTGGAGTATCGTAACGGCATACTTCGCAAGGGCGATTTCGCCATTAATTTGATTTTCCGCCGGATCAAAGTGCATGAATTTCTGATCCGGTTCGATTTATCGCATCCCTTATTGCGCGCCTATCGCGATGGCAAGGTGTGCATGGTGAACAACTTCAGGTCGGAAATGTCGCAAAAGAAAGCGATTTTCGATTTGCTGACGGACGATGCCATCACCGCGAATTTCCCGGCGTCGGAGAAGAAAGCCATCCGCGATTTTGTTCCCTGGACGCGCGTGGTTCATCCGGCCAAAACCATGTATCAGGACGAACAGGTGGATCTTCCCGAGTTCATCCTGAAGAATCGTCAAAAGCTGGTGCTGCGCCCGAATGACGATTCCACCGACCAGCACGCGTTTCTGGGCACCGAGACGGATGATACCCGTTGGGAAAAGGCGCTCAAGACCGCAATGCGTAATCCCTACGTGGTCCAGGAAGTGGTGGAGCCCGTGTACGATATGTTCCCCCTGCTCCAGTATGGACATCTGGAGATGCGGAAAATGCGCATTGATTTGCATCCGCATACCTATCTGGGCAAGGTGCAAGGCTGTTCCAGTTGGCTGACCGCCGCCACTTCGTCCGGATTTTCGACGCTGTCCGG
>JBBQUE010000210.1:0-5970 GCA_038212805.1 Bryobacterales bacterium
TGTCTTTTGCATTGTAAACGGTACTGGGACTTATACGTGCTTCGATGGCAAATCGCCGCTGTCATTTCGAGCAGAACCCGCGGTTCATTGGTTACTTTTTGCCGCAGCTTCTCGACTACAAATCCACCATGTGATTCCGAACGAGTCCTTGAAACCGCCGGATCTTCCGTAAGACTGGTTTTGCAGTTCCATGACGACCGTGCCACCGGCTGCGACGAACTGCGCGGCCACGCGGTCGACGTCATCCAGGTAGACGAACAGATTCACGCCCGATCCTCCGAAGGATTGCACGCTACGGATATCGGGGAAGGCGGGTGTGGGGTCCGTCAGCATCAGCGTGGAATCTCCAATCTGAATCTGGGCATGCCGGATGCGGCCGTCGGCGTCGGCTTCGCGCATCAATTCAACGGCGGAGAAAGCTTTTTTGTAGAAATCGATGGCAGCGGCGGAGCCATCGATGCAGATATAAGGAATCACGTCCTGGGTTTTCATACCTTTCGATTTTACCGTTCCCAGAAATAATTCGTCGTGCTCTCTATCAGTTGCGGGGAAAATGCCGCAAAAAGCTTGCACTGCCGTTCTACATTCAAATCGGGAGACGAAGCATCGCCTTCCCAGCAAATCAATTTCAAGTTAGAGGAGTAGAGCCATGCCCCGCAAAGTTCAGAGTGAGCCGTCACCCATGCGCAAGGAAATCACTGAGTTCCTATTGAAGGATTATCAACCCCGTAACGCGGCCGAGCGCAGCCTGGTGCTCCGCATGGCGGACTGCAAATATCGCGTGGAGAAGATCTATGCGCTTCAGAACAAGGTGATGGCTGAAGCGATTGAAACTCAGGATCCGGCCCTCAGTGAAGACGAGCGCGTGATGCTGGGTCTGCATTCCCTGAGTGTCACGGAGGACCACGCGTTGAACCGGCTTTACAAGATGGAGAGCCAGTGCGGCCGGAACTGGGATGCCCTGCACCGGTCGCTGATCGCGCTGCAGGGGGCGGCCGAGTTGAAGTTTAACTCGTCGGTGAACTGAGCTAGTTCGTGGGAGTTACAGTGAAGCCATCGAAATAGGAAACACTGTCAGTCTTAGACCAAACTCCCACTTTGCCTGAGACCGGCTCCGGCAGCGTGTATTCCAGCAGCAGCTTGCCATTCAGCCAGCCTTCCAGCTTCGTGCCGTGCACCGTGATCTTCATCGCTTGCCATTGCTTCATGGGAAGGGGCACATTTTCCGACCCCTTCTTCACGAAGCTGCGCTTACCTTTGGCGAAGGTCCACAAAACCAGGTTGTCTTCCTTGGCGTTAAAGCGCACGGTGAGGTAATCCCCGTTGGGCTTCAGATTGAAAAGGATTCCGGCGCATTGATCCAGTGCGCCATCGATCAGGTCGAACCGCATGGCGATTTCTCCATCCTCGAAATCGTCAATGCCCTGCGCGACGGCGTAGGGGAAGTACGCGAAAGCCTTGACGTTGTCGATGAATTCTTCATGGCGCGCACCATAGATTAAGCGCGCTTTGTCCGCCAGGCCGCCGGCCGGTTGTCCACGCTTCCACTGGCGGCCGTCCACCATCAGCACGTTCTTGCCGCTGTCCTGGGCCACCACCCAGTTTCCGACGACGCCGAGGAAGTGCGTGGGCTCGGCACCGGCCTTCTCCTGGCCCACGTCCACGCGGATGATCTTCGGCGCGCCCAGGGCCGCGGCCGTTATACAAAGAGCAAGCAAGAAACTTCGACGCATCTGGTTATCTCCCGATCCGAAAGTGAAGCCACCAAGCCAGGGCAACCGCGCCGGGCCATATCGCTTGAAACAACCACGCCGCCCCCACCGGGCGCACCGGTAAGGGATGACCGGCGAACGGCGTGTCTTCTGAGTTTACCGGAACTGGCACGCCAGCCAGCTGGCACAGCATTTCCGCCAGCACTGGTTCAATGGTGGAGCGGCTCATAGTTTTGCGCCCGGCCATTTCATACCAGACTTCGCCGTAATGATCGCCCGGACTTTCGAATAGGCCAGAGCGGCTCTGGGCGGCGTTGCGAATTTCCACGGTAGGAAGAACACGTTCCAGTTTGCTCAAAAAACCGCGGTCCAGATCCATCAGCCGGGGGTCTTCCTGGGCCAGGTAAACGGTCACGTGCAAAGGTGCCCGGATCTGCCGCAAAGCCGCCTCCGCCGCGGGTGCGAAGGAGTTGCGGCGGTTCTCGCTGAGGTCCCATGCAGGCCGCGCCTGTGTACCCAGAAGCACTAGCAGGCTGGCGGCCAGCAGTACTCCAGCGGTGCCCCAGGTTCGGGCTTTCGTAGTGCGGCCTGGAGGCAGCCATACCGCTGCCAGCGCCAGGCAAGCCCCTGCGATCGTCAGTTGCACCAGAACCATGCTGAGCCGCAGTTGACCCTGTTCGAAGGTGCGTAGCGCCGCGGTGGGCGTGTACGAAACGCGTCCCGGCGCGACGAAATCCAACACCCATGTCCCAACCGTGAACCCCAATGTGACGATGGCGGCGCTCGAAGCGTTGACCGCCAACGCAGCCGCGGCAACCGCGACGCCCGTGCTCAACAACACCCGCAGAAAGTGCCCCAGTAGAAGATTGAGCAACTCGGGGGCGTAGATGGATCCTCCGTAGGCTTTCCAAAGGAGCAGGCCTAGCCACCCCGGGGTCCACGCCAGCGTCCAGCCCGCTACCAGCACGAAGAGCTTGGCGGAGAGTATGGAACCGAGCGATGCCGGGCCTTGCAGCATCAGCTTCAGCGCGCCGTTTTCCTTTTCCGCGGCCACCAGGCGGATCACCACAAACGGGAAGAGCAACGTCACGGCGATATCGTAAGCGCCGAAGAACGGCACCAGAATCCCATCCAGCGGCGACAAGCCTTGCGAAAGAGCGGCAGGTCCGCCACCCACTCCGCTGGCTTCGGCGTATAAGTTTACGGCGGAGATGAAGCTGTTGCCCGCCAACGGACCCATCATCAGCAGCAATAGCCAGTAGGCCCGCGACCGGAACAATTCCCGGAACTCTTTCACTACCAGCCAGGCGCTAGGTGAGCGCAAGAAACGCAGCCTCCAATCCGTCGGGCCACTGCGCCGGGGGGCCCTCGCCCACCACATGGCCGCCGCTGAGAAGAATCACGCGATCGCAAATGCGGGCGGCGTCGGTCAGTTGGTGGATGGAGAGAAACAGCGTGCGCCCTTGCGCCGCGACACTGCGTAACAGCGTCATCACCTCGCGGGTCTGGCGGAAGTCGAGCCCGTCGAATGGTTCGTCTAAGAGTAACAACGGATGGGGCGTTAACAGCGCCATCGCCAGCAGCAGGCGTTTCAATTCGCCTTTGGATAACGAACCCACCTGCGTGGATTCGAACGGCCGCAGTTTCAGTGTGTCCGCCAGTTCCGACGCGCGGCCCGCCGGCGCGCCGTGCAGCCCTTCGAAGAATTTCAGCACCCAGCCAACCTGTTGCCCATCCCACGGACGGATTCCATCGGGCATATAGAAAAACGGCGGAAGATCCGCGTGTCCGGCATCCATGGGCAGCATGCCGGCCAGGCATTCGAACAACGTGGTTTTACCGGACCCGTTTGGCCCGATCAATCCTAATACTTCTCCGGGCAGGACAGTGAAGCTGACGTCATGGAGGACCACGTTGGACCCGAACCGCTTCGCAATGCCGGAGACTCTATGCATTCTCGCCACGGGGACGGAACATCTGGCCCGCAATCGCGGTGGCCACCCGGCGCGGCGCCAGACGCTGTAACTGAACGGCTGCCAGGTTTTGAAACCCCGACACCACCGAATGCTTACCCGCCTCCAGGGCGCGAAGCGTGGTGCGCACCACTTGCGCGGCGGATTCAATTTGCAAAGTACGTTCCGTGGGAATTCCCGCCAGGCCGTCGAATTCTGATTCCGTGGAGCCGGGGCACACGGCGCAAACCCGGATCCCGAATTGCTTCACTTCCTGGGCCAGGGCTTCGGCAAACAACAGGTCGAACGCCTTACTGGCCGCATAGACCGCCATGAAAGGTACGCCCTGAAACGCAGCGGTGGAAGATAGAATCACAATGTCGCCGCGTCCGCGCTGGATCATGGGCGGCAAATAGAGGTGGGTGAGTTGCACCACGGCCGCGCAATTCACCTGAATCATAGCCGCTTCGCGCGCACCGTCAAGTTGAGCGAAAGGGCCGCAGGTGCCAAAGCCAGCGTTGTTCACTAGCGTATCCACGGCGATCCCGCGCGCTTCGGTGAAATCAAAGATGGCGTTGGGCGCTGAGGGATTTTCCAGGTCCGCGCTGATGCATTCCACCTGGATCCGGTGCGCCGCTTTCAATGTCTCCGCCAGTTGCCGCAGCCGGTCCATCCGCCGCGCGGTCAACACCAGATTCATACCGCGCGCCGCGAATTCCTGGGCGAACGCTAGTCCAATCCCCGCACTGGCCCCGGTAATAAGCGCCCATCCCATTATTAAGAGTGTTACGGGCGGCGCAGACTGGGACGGAGCGTCTGCCTGGGACCGCCACCCTCCATCCCACGTTTTTTGGCTGGGGCCTTGGGGGCAGGCGGCGCTTCCGGTTCGGGAAGTGTGGCCAAAACCAGATCCGCTAATTGCGCGGCGGCCTTCATATCCTTCACACTATGCACCCGGACCAGATGTGCCCCGCCAAAAATTGCGGCGGCCACGGCGGCAGCGGTCGCGAACTCCGATCCCCCTTCGCTATCCGGGAACTGCGCCAGGAACGATTTGCGCGAAGGGCCCACCAGGATGGGAAGCTCCAGCCGCCCAAGCTGCGGCAACCGGCACAGGATCTCAGCGTTTTGCTCCTTGCGTTTCCCGAAGCCCAGGCCGGGGTCAATCACAATATGAGCACGGTCCACGCCAGATCCCATCGCCCGATGCACAGTGGCGTCCAGATCGTCATGGATCGCTTCCATCATGTTCACCATGGGCGGCATCTTAGCCCAGGATTCGGGCGTGCCGCGCATATGATTTAGAATCATGCCTGCATTGTAGTTGGCCGCGGTCCGCGCCAGAGCCGGATCGAACGTCAGGCCGGACGGATCGTTGATGATTTGCGCTCCGTGCTCCAGCGCTTTCTCGGCCACCCCGGACTTGTAGGTATCCACCGAGATGGGCACCGACAGCTTCTCTTTCAAGCGTTTCAATACCGGAATCAAGCGGCGCAGTTCCTCCGCTTCCGCCACCCGGTGAGCGCCGGGACGCGTGGATTCCGCCCCGATATCGATGATGTCCGCGCCTTCCTCTTCCATCGCGATGGCGCGGGCACAGGCGGCATCGGGGTCTGCATATTGCCCCCCGTCGGAGAACGAATCGGGGGTCACGTTCAACACTCCCATCACCAGGGTACGCTCACCCAGCAGCAGCGTTCGATCACGGATTTTCCATTCAAAACGCTTACGAGGATTCATGGGGTCTATTCATACCTAAGGCACTCGATGGGGTCCAGATTGGCTGCGCGATTGGCTGGATAATAGCCAAAAAACACTCCGACCGCCACCGACATACCGACCCCCAGGATAACCCATACCAGCGAGATGCTGGCGGGAACGTTGGGCAACAGCAGCCGGACCAGGGACGAGATCGCGGCCCCGGCCAGGATTCCGATGATGCCGCCGATTACGGTAAGCAGCACCGCCTCCAGCAGGAATTGCACCCGGATATCGCTCTTTCGGGCGCCGATGGCTTTCCGGATGCCAATCTCGCCCGTGCGCTCCGTCACCGAGATCAGCATGATGTTCATCACCCCGATTCCGCCTACAAGAAGTCCGATGGAACTGATGACGCCGGTGAGAATCACCAAGGCCCCGGTGAGTTGATTCCACAGCGTGCTCAGAAAATCGGACGCTATGATCTCGAAATCGTTTTCGGCTTTGGCCGGCACCTTGCGGATCCGCCGCATTGCATCCGTCAGCTCGTCGAGCGCTGTGGCCTGCGCCAGATCGCGGCGAAGCGTGACCGCCAGTGCGAACTCTTT
>JBBQUE010000211.1:0-5956 GCA_038212805.1 Bryobacterales bacterium
GCGCACATCATGATCAGTCCTCCGAAGAAGTAACGCGGCTAGCCACCGCAAGGGCCCGCTGATAAGTGTACGTTACGTTGCCGCTGAGTCTCAGGGTTCCGTTGGGCCAAAGCTCTGGCCGGAAGATATTACCGGCGCTCAAGGAATAGCTGGCATTTACCTGAACCGGGCCGGCCAGAGTCCGCAGTGTTGCATCATCCGGGAAAGCGCCCGAACAGTTGAGCGGGGGGCTGGGAGCGGTACCCACGGGCGAGCGGTAGATTACGGCCAGCCACTGGCCGAGGTCGGAATTCTGTTGTGCTGAGCAAACCAGCGTCTGCGGTCCCATCTGTAGCGACATGCTTGCAGCGGTGGGCAGCACCATGGGATAGAGCGCGCCATTCAGCTTTTCACTGAAAGGCTCAAAAATCAGCCCAAACACAGCGTCGACCGATACGCTGACCGACGTCAGCGTTCCCAGCGTGGGATCGAACGGAGGGAGCGACAACGGGCCGCTGAAAACAGCGTCTCCCCCGCCGCCTCGCTGGCCGGACGCGGGATCCACCATGGGCGCGGCGTCCCACTGAAGAGTTACCGTGTCCGCAAATCCGGGAAGCAGCGTCAGGGCGGCGGCAAGCAGCAACTTGATTTTCATTGGTATCACCATCCGAGGATTGCATTTGAACCGCGCGGCGAACAATGGGGATGGAGTACCGGGACGCGCCAGGATTGGCCCATGACCATGGTCTGATACAATCGCGCTTCGAGGTAGACCATGTTCACCGCCACTCGCGATCTGATACTGCCCAGCACCACCACCGGCAGCTTTCCCCGCCCCCGCTGGTACGACGTAGGCCTGTGGGGCCGTCCGCTGGATACCTGCATGCTGGACGTCCGTTTCCGCGAGAAATTCCAGGACGCCATGAGCGTACTGATCAGCGATCAGGAGCGCGCCGGCCTGGACATATTAGGCCATGGCGATCTACATGTGGACGAAGACCTGGCGGGGCGCGCCTGGCATCACTATCCGCTGCAGCGCTGGGCCGGCTTTGAAGGCGATCACCTGCAGCCCGAAGAGACCACCGCGCCCTGGCTGCATTACCCGCCGGGCACGCTGCTGAATGAGATCTACACCGGGTGGCGCTGGCCGCATGTGGTGGATCAGATTCAACACCGGCCACTGGACTACCCCAAGATCTGGCGGCTGGCGCAGGGCCGGACGTCCAAGCCGGTAAAGTTTGGCACCTGCTGTTCCCAAGTGATGGCGCTGTTTCTGGACATCCACACGCCGAAGTATAAGGACAAGCGGCAGGTGATCTGGGACATGGCGGTGGCCATGAACAAAGAACTGCTGGCCCTGCGCGACGCCGGCTGCCGCTGCATTCAGATTGAGGAGCCCACGTTCCATTTCATGGCGAACACTTATGGCAAGGACCATGAGGAAGTGAAGTTCATGATCGACGCGTTCAACCGCGAGGTGCAAGGGCTGGACGATGTGGAGCTATGGATCCACACCTGCTGGGGCAATCCGAACATGCAGCGGGTGATGGAGGATACCAGCTATGCCAACTCCATCGAGATATACCTGGAACGCTGCCGGGGCGATGTGTGGACCCTGGAGATGAAGGACCGGGGCCAGCGGGATATTGAGCTGTTCGCGCCGTTCCGCAACGATCTGAAGAAGAAGATCGCCATCGGCGCGGTAAGCCATCGCACCCTGCAAGCGGACCGCCCGCAGGACGTAGCGGCCGAGATTCACAAGGCGTTGAAATACATTCCGGTGGAGCAATTGATCGTCTCCAGCGATTGCGGCTTCGGACGCCAGGGCTGCAACCGCGAGATCGCGTTCTATAAGGCCAGCGCCATCGCGCAGGGCTGCAATATCGTGCGCAAGGAACTGGGAGTGCCGGAGCGCTACGTGCCGGCGGCAGATCCCGCGCATCAGGTGGATGTGATCCCGGGGCGTCAGCCGTCGTAATGTAATCGCTAAGGGAATAAGAGACGAACAGCCGCAGGCCGGACGTGGTTACGCCCATAGCTCGGTGACCGGCCCGTACTGGTCGCGATCGGAGAAGGGGACGTATTCGAAGCCGCGCCCGGTGGGGTCGTCCAGGCGCTTGGTATGGTCGATCCCGAGAGCCGAGTAGATGGTGGCTTCCAGATCCTCCGGACGGATATCCCGGTCGCGGGACCAGCCGGGATCCAAGGTCCCATAGCCCTGCTTGTCGGTGGACCCGATTACGCGGCCGCGCGCCATGCCGCCGCCGGCGACCAGCGCCGCCTGCTGGGCAAAGTGGTCGCGGCCAGCGCTGGAACCCAGGGGACCGGGAGCGCGGCCGAATTCACCCACGGCAACCACCAAAGTCTGGTCCAGCAGGCCGTCCGATTCCAGGTCCGTGAGCAACGTTCCGAGGGCGCTGTCAAAGGTTTTAGCCACGGAGAAGTGGCCCCCGTTGGGCGCATAAATATTGTCGTGCTGATCCCAATCCCCCTGCGTGATCTGGATGAAGCGCACGCCGGATGGCACGCGGAGCATGTTACGGGCGGCGATGCAGGAGTTGCCGAAGCCGGTGTTGCCGTAGCGGTTCTTCTCGTTCTGATCGTAGGTGAAGATGCGGTCCACGTCGTTGTTGTACATCAGGCGGCGCGCGGCGTTGTTATAGCTAAACGTCTCATCCACGGCGGAACCGAGTTCCTGGGAACGCTTCAGGTCGTCATCCATGGAGGCGAGGAAGCCATAGCGCTTATCGAAACGCGCAGGCCCATCCTTGTGGGTGGTGTTCGCCATGCCGCCGCCCCCAGGGCTGAGGTAGAACGGGCTATTCTCAGTGGGCAGGAAACCAGATCCGGGACCGTTGGTGGCGTTCAACGAGACGAAGACGGGCAGCGTGGGGTTGAGAGTCTGGCCGCTGAATTCCTGCGACACCACGGACCCGATATGGGGGGCGAAGCGCGCATTGGTAGCCGCGGGGTTGCGCCCGATCTGCACCCACGTCCGCGCCAACACGTGGACCAACGCCCAGGCCCGCATGGAGCGCACCAGCGTCACGGTGCCCAGCTTATCCGCCAGCTTCGGCATCAAGCCGCGCGGCCAGCGGACGCCGCCGTAACTGGTAGGGTCGAACGCGGCCGGGGTCCAGGAGCCCTCTTTCAGGTCAAACGTATCCACATGGCTGGGACCGCCAGACATCAGGATGAGGATGCAGTTGCGCGCGGTTGCCTTGGGCAGCACGCCGGCTTGGGCGACGGTTTCAAGCTTGCGTGAGGGCAGCAGGAAGTATCCACCCAGGGCGGACGAGAGGTGCTGGAAGAACATGCGCCGGCCCAGGTGGGGGCGGCGCCAGAACTGATTGGCAATGGGTTCGGTGCTCATGGCTAGTAGCTAAACAGGAACTCCGCTTTGCTGACGCAGACCCACGCCAGATCTTCAATCAGGCCGTTGCGGTCGGCCGTATTTTGCGCCTTGCCCAGGTAGGTCAACGCGTTTTGCTTCTCGGCATCGCGGGGCATGCGGGCCAGGAATAACAGGAACACTTCATCCACCACGGCTGCATCATCCGGCATCTTCGCGATGGTTTGCAACACCGGCGAGCCCGGGATTTTGAGACGGTTCAGCACGAACGCATCGTTCATGATGTTCAGGCGCTGCAGGATGGATAGGTTCTGGGTACGCGGCTGAGAATCGCGATTGCCGCGCAGGAACGAGTTCAGGAAGCTGGCGGTGTTGCCGTCACTGCGGGGCTCGGCTGGCTCCGGGAGTTGCATGGCCAGGGTTACCGGGTTAGTCCAGTTCTTGATCCGGTAGCTGCCGGGGATGCCGGTGGCCAGCACCAGGGCGTCGTGAATCTCTTCAGCCATCAGGCGGCGCGGATAATGCCGGGCAAAGAGCGGAACCGAATCCAGAGTCCAGGGTCCGTCGTAGCGCGAGCTCATCTGGTAGGCGTTCGATTGCACCAGGAGCCGCAGGAAGCTGCGCAGGTTGAAGTCGCTATTAGAGAAGGAACCGGCCAGCTTTTCGAGCAGCACGGGATGGGTGGCCTGCAGGGTCCAGGGAGCGGGCGGCGGATTGGCGGGGTCCAGCCGGTCCGGGTCCAGCATGTCAAACGGTTCCGCTAAACCCATGCCGAACATTTCGCGCCAGAGGCGGTTGGCGAAGTTGCGGGAGAACATAGGGTCTCGCCAGACCGAGTTGGCGAAGGACTTGCGCCAGTTGGCGTCCGCAGGCATGTCGCCGGTTTCGCGGAAGACCGGAGTCAGGCTTTTCACGTCTCCTACCGGGGTGCGATTGGGGCGGTTACCATTGTTGGTGTTCAGGTCGTACGTGCCCGTGGTCTTGTCGGAAATATCGTAGCTATAGTGATAGAAATCGTTGGTGGGGACGTTGCGCGACGGCATGTTGAGGCGGGAGAAGAAGGCCGCCATGCGCTGGGCTTCCAGGCGGGTTTTGCCGGCGCCCCAGAGGTTCACCTGATCCAGGTGGCCGCGGCCGTTGTGGCACAGCAGGCAATCGTATTGGGACATGCCGAGGAACATGGTGGAGGACTTCACCAACATGTTGTCGTAGGTATCTTGGGAGGGTCCCATGTTGGTCTTCCCGGTGATGGGGAAGTTGGCTGCGCCGGCGGATGCGTCGAAGTGGTTGCCGGACCCGGTGACCAGTTCGAAGGCCAGATCCCGGAAGCCGCTGCCCCTGGCCATGAAGTTCTTGAGATAGCTCTGGTAGGCGGTGACGCCCTCTTCGCGGCGGTCGAATAGGGCGGGA
Source organism: Bryobacterales bacterium (assembly GCA_038212805.1). GTDB lineage: Bacteria > Acidobacteriota > Terriglobia > Bryobacterales > Bryobacteraceae > JANXQZ01. Next base: position 4,742 of record JBBQUE010000211.1, read on the forward strand.
AAGGAGGCGTTTTCGAGCAGGTCACCCAGCCAGATGGTCCAGCGGTCGTTGAACGCGGGGGAGGCCAGGAGGCGATCAATGACGGCGTCGCGCTTGGTGGTGGAATCGTCGGCCAGGAAGGCGCGGATATCGGACGGCGCGGGCAGGCGGCCGGTAAGATCCAGGGTGACGCGGCGCAGAAATTCTTCGTCGGTGGCCAGGCTGGCGGAGGGTACGTTGGCGGCGGCTAACTTGCCGAAGATCTCTTCGTCAATGAAACTGCGCGGGGGCGCTTCGGAGGCCAGCGCTGACGCTTTGGCCCCGGGCAACAGCTTCGCGGCTTGGAGCGTGCGTTCATAGGTGGCGCTGACGGAGCGTTGATGCGCGCCACGAAACAGATCAGGATTCAGGCGGTAGGTACAATCGGCGGCCGACGCCAGGGTGGAACCAACCACAATCATCAGCGTCAGGGAGCGCAGCATGTCTTTTAATTTACCTGAGGATAGCATGATAGGGCTTTTCAGAAGGAAAGCTTTAGGGCGAGTTGGATGACTCGACAGCTTTCTCGGTTCTGGTTGGGGGTGGCGGAGCGGGCGGTGTACAGGTTCGGTATCGAAGCCGGCAGCTATGGCGAGGGCGACGAGGAAGACGGATGGGCGCAGGGTGTTTTGCATTCGATGGTATTTATTCATTGGTTTCCCGCTCCGGGTTACTGGTTTCCAGCTCCGGGTTCGTGGTTTCCGGGTTGGCCGGGTTCGCGGTTTCAGGCTGGGGCGGAGCGCCGGGAGTGGGCGGGGTGGAATGGACTGGATTGTTCAGGCAGCAGCGCTTGAATTTGAGGCCGGAATGGCAGGGGCAGGGTTCGTTGCGACCGATTTTTACGACGCGAATGGGCTGGGGTTTGGGGGAGGGCTGGGCAGGTGCGCTTGGGTTCGTTTCCGTCTTGGTGGGTTCGCTTTCAGGCGCGGATTCGGTTGGGGCGGGGAGTCCGGGGCCATAGCCCAATTTGTTGTCATGGCGGTAGCGCATGAGCAGGTCGTAGGCGCGGATCAATTGCCGGGTGTAGCCTTCGTCGAGGCGGCGGATGAGATCCGGGACGGAGGAATCGGACCGGTTGCGAAAGGCTTTAGAGGCGGTGCGGGCGGCGGGTTCGTTGGGTTGGTTTAGCTTCTCGATTTCGCCGTCGGTGCCGGAGCTCTCGACGGCCAACAGGCGGCGGGAACGCCAGCGGGAAGC
>JBBQUE010000212.1:0-5952 GCA_038212805.1 Bryobacterales bacterium
GAAACTGAGCGGCTTGCTTCACCAGGCTGCGTACCCGCCAGGCACAATCAACCGCACCGGAAAGCCGTTGAGAAGAGGTAACGGCTCGTCGTTCATTTGATAAGCGATTAGAAGTTTTCCATCGCGGGAGTGGTCTACAGTGAGGGCGCGCTCAATCACCGGAGTCGCCGGCAAGGGCGGCACGTCAAGGCCTCTAAAACTGACTTCGACGCTTGCCTTTTTTACGCCCGCGTGATCCAAAACATCCTTGAGGCGTGCCCCCCACCCAGCGGGCGTTTCCCATGGCGCCATGACGCCACTGGCTTAGGGACGAAAGAAGCCTCGCGAATTGCCCGAGTACTGCACTGGGCGGCGCGGCTGGCACGGGAACAGAACACCGGCGCGGCACGGAACATGATTGACGAGGCAGGGCTGGTAGGCGACCCCACCCTGCTGACTGAGCTGGAAGCGCTGTTGAACGTATTGCCTCCGGGCGCTGCCGCCATAGCGGGACGGAAAAAGCCAGACCTTATTTTGTCTGGTGCGGCCAACGACTTTGAAGCGTTGGAGCGATTGCGGCGGCTGGCCTTTGCGGAAACAGTCCCTGCGCCGAAGATTCCGGAGCAACTCCCGCTGGCGTTGGCCGATTCCGACGACGGCGACGAAGAAGACGATGAGTCTGCTGACTGATTCCCGCTGGCGCACCAGTTACCGTCACGAAGACGGCAATCTGGTGGACCTGTTCTACAACCCGGCGTTGGCGTGCGCCGTTCAGTACGACCGGATGACGGGTTACTTCTCCGCCGATGCTCTGGCGTTGGCGTCGCGGGGGATTGATGCGCTGATCGCGAATGATGGCCGGATGCGGCTGATTGTGGGTTGCACGCTGCAGCAGCCGGAGCAGGATGCGATTGGCGAGGGGTATGACTGGCGGGCTCGCCTGGAAACGCACCTACTGGCAGCCGATTTAACGCCGCCCGACCAGGAAGCCAACCAGGGACTGCAGATGCTGGCGTGGATGGTGGCGCAAGGTCATCTGGATGTGAAGGTGGCGGTCCCGGTAGACCCTAGCGGCCGGCCGGCGCACGCGCCCGGGCTTTACCACGAGAAGGTGGGAATCCTGACGGACGCCGAGGGTAACCGGCTGAGCTTTTCCGGTTCCATCAATGAGACGGCGGGCGGCTGGGTGAATAATCGCGAGAGCTTCCATGTCCATTGCGGCTGGCTGGGCGGGAGGGAAGGCGAACACCTGGATGATGAAGTGGAGGCGTTTGCGCGGCTTTGGGAGAGCCGGGCGCAGACCGTGAGAGTGTTCGATTTTCCGGAAGCGGTCCGCAAGCGGCTGCTGGAATTTCTTCCAGAGGAACGGCGGCCTTCTTCGCGCGGCCAGATTATGGAACCGGAGCCGCACAAACTGTTGCCGACGGAGTTCCGCCGGGTGGTTTGGACCTTCATCGCACAGGCTCCGCGGCTGGCAAACGGTTTACGGGTGGGCGAGGTGACGAGTGCCGTGACGCCGTGGCTGCACCAGATCCGCACCTACACGCGATTTCTGCAGGCTTGGCCGAGCCGGGTGCTGATTGCGGATGAAGTTGGATTGGGGAAGACGATTTCGGCAGGCCTGATTCTGCGCCAGGCAATGTTGAGCGGGTTGGCGCGGCGGGTTCTGATTCTGACTCCGAAGAGCGTACAGATTCAGTGGCAGAACGAACTGTATGAGAAGTTCAGTCTGAACGTGCCGATTTACGATGGTTGGTCCCTGATGGGGAAAGCGGTGCATGGGCCGGGCAACACGGGCGGGCCGGTGGACAAGCCGGTGGCCAGGGATGCCTGGCAGTCGGAACCGGTGGTGTTGGTATCGAGCTTTCTGATGCGGCGGCAGGACCGGCAACGGGAATTGCTGGAGGCTGAGGAATGGGACCTGATCATCCTGGATGAAGCACACCATGCCCGCAGGCGCGGGGCCGGAAGTACTCAAGAGAAAGGGCCGAACGCTCTGCTGGGGCTGATGCGGAAGTTGCAGGCGAAGTGCCGGTCTCTGCTACTGCTGACCGCGACGCCGATGCAGGTGCATCCGGTGGAGGTTGGCATCGAGCTTTGAGGCTTTGAAGAAGACGCTGAACGGGCGGCTCCTACGAAGTGGTCAAATGACACCGAGTGGAGGGATCTCAGAAGAAGACGTCTCGCAGGATGAGGATAAGGACGATGTGATGTCGGTAGAGGAGGGTTCGCAGTTGGCCGCGGAGGTAGTGGAGGAGCACGGGCGCATTCACGATCTGCTACGGAGCATTGCCCAGTTGGGAACCGATAGCAAAGCGCGCCGATTGAAAATCGACTTGGATGCATGCCTGGCGGATGGTTTCGATTCCGCGATTGTCTTTACGCAAGACACGGACACCATGGAGTATCTGCGGGATTTTGTGGCGGATCAGATGGCTGGAATGCCGGTGGCATCGTACTCGGGTGCGGGTGGGGCGTGGCGGGATGGAAGCGGATATTGGGTGCCGTGTTCCAAAGAGGATATTAAGCGCAGGCTGCGGGATGGGCAGGTGCGCTTGCTGGTTTGTACGGATGCGGCGGGTGAGGGGTTGAATCTGCAGTTCGCCGGGGTGCTGGTGAATTACGATCTCCGTTGGAATCCGATGAAGATAGAGCAGCGGATTGGACGGATTGACCGGTTGGGGCAGAAGCGCCCGGTGATTCGGGTATTGAGTTTTGCGTACCGGGATACGGTGGAGCAGGACGTGTTCTTTACGGTGGGGAGCCGGATCAATCTGTTCCAGGGGATTGTGGGGCGGCTGCAACCGATTCTTTCACGATTGCCACGCGGGTTTGAGGAGTTGGCGCTGCTGGACCGGGATGCGCGGGTGGCGGCGCGGGCGCGATTTCTGGCGGATATCGACCAGCAGGTGAGGGATGCGGACGCGCAGGGATTCGATATCGATTCGGCGGTGGAAGCGACTTTGGATCAAGCGCCGCTGCCGGAACCTGGGCTGACGTTGCGGGATTTGGACCGGGCGATTCAGTTGGGCGGGGCGCGGCCCCCGTAAGTGGATTTCAAGCCGCTGGATGCGGGGTCGTATGCGCTGGGGTTGCCGGGCCGGGATCCGGTCCGTGTAACGACGGATGCGGAGGTGTTCGACTTTTCAGCGGACAATTTTCAGTTGTTTTCGCCGGGGGCGAGGCGTACCGGTCGTTTTGCGTGGAGGCCGGGAACGAGGGCGTAGGCGGCAAGGGGATTGCTTGGTTGGTACAGCGACCGGGTGCGGCTGAAGAGTTTGTGGTGGGGACGCGATTCGGACCTCGCACTGTGGGGAGTTTCGGGGAGCTGATGGCGGCCCTGGACGTGGTGGGCGAGCCGGGCGAGTACCCTCTGGCGCGTTGGCCGGGCGTGGTGGTTTCGACGATTGCGTGAAATTGCGGCACCGCGGAGGGAATAGTAGTTTGACTCGCATGGTTTACGTTTCGTAAACTTAAAGAGTGCATGTTATCAGCCGTCCAGTGATCCTGAGGTTTGCCGAAAGGCATCCGGGTGCGCTGGCTCCCCTGATCAACTGGTACCGGATTACCAAAAGGGCGGAGTGGAATTCCTTGGCCGAGGTGAGGCGTGATTTCGCACACGCCGACATTGTAGGACAAAGGACGGTTTTTAATATTCATGGGAATAACTACAGACTGATCGCGCGCGTCAACTACAAGGGCAAACGCGTTTTTATTCTGTTCGTCCTCACTCACGTGGAGTACAGCAAGGGAGGCTGGAAACAATGAATGCCACTATTGACATCAAAGATTCGGTTTACGCCGAACTTCTTGCGCAATCGCTTCCGCGGCCCATTCGTACGGAAGGGGAGCACGAGCGGTTTACGGCTTCGTTGCTTGCGTTGGACGAGCGCGACGACTTGTCGCCCGAGGAAGAGGCGCTGGCCGAAGTTTTGACGCTACTGATTGAGGACTACGAGGAGAAAAGGCATCCCCTGCCGCGGGTGTCTCCTGGCGAGTCGTTGAGGGCCTTGATGGAGGAGCGCGGATTGAAGCACAAGGACATCTGGCCCGTTCTGGGGAACAAGGGTTCCGCGACGGAAGTGTTGAGTGGCCGGCGCTCCATCAGCAAGGCTCAGGCGAAGCGGCTAGCCGAATTCTTTCGAGTTCCGATTGAGCTTTTTGTTTAGGTTCAGGGGTTGATTTTTTCGCAAGGTAACGCCTGAAAAATCCACCTCGAGAACTTTACTCGCCGACGCTTGTTTCAGTTGGTTGTTCTGCTTGTGGAGCGTGGATTCGCGTGGGCTTTCGGGGGCGGCTCACGAGTGCCATCGACCGGGTCGTCGGTGCTTTGGAGGTCGGAGTAGTAGAGATTTCCATCCGGGCTCTGCCCGGGGAGATCCATGCTCAGGCTTTTAGACTTCTTCGCCGCTCAGGGCGGAAGGGCCGGTGATGACCCTCGGCGGGGCATGATCTTAACTTAGGCGCATCGAAGTCCTTAACGTCAACACCGGTTGCAGCCGTTTGAGCTTGATGTGGGCGGCTGGGACTTGGGCTAGTTCGTACGTTAACTAGTTCAGATAGGGTGGTGCGCGTCACACCTAGGGCCGCGGCGGCAGCGGTGATCGTCAGTCCCAGAGGCTCAATGCATTCCCGGAGTACGAAGCCGCGGGGTGGGGAGGGTTTTTCATCGGCATGGTTGCGGTTCCTTTCAGTGGTAGTCTCGATAATCAACGTCACAGGCGTCCCGTCCGTCGAAGCGAAAGATCACCCGCCAGTTGACGCGCACGGTCACGGCCCAAAAGCCTTGCAGGTCGCTTTTCAGAGCATGCCGCCGAAAACCGGGTATCTCCACATCGGCGGGAGCGCCGGCCGCCTCAAGCCGCGCCAGAATATCGCGTAGCTTCATTTCGTGTTCGTTAATCGCGCTCCGCGGATCGTCGTGCTCATGGAGGCGTTTCAGCCCCTTTTAGGGCGGATCGACCGGATTGTCCACCTATATCGCAACGCGTAATGTAACGCAGGGCAAGGGTCACGCCAGAACCGTCAGTGGCCGCGGATGCACGCCGATAAACGCAGATAAGAAAAATCCCGGCCCTTCCTTGCTTTGGTCTTATCCGCGTCCATCTGCGTGCATCCGCGGCCAGTTTGCCGTGAACGGATTTCCGGTCGTGGCCATTCCCTCAATATCCACCTCGTCGTCCACCCTGACGAGGGCGTTCCAATCGAATTAACCTCTAAATTCGCCTTATTTGCAGTAACTTGCAAATTTGGAACGCTAGGTTCCGCCGTCCAGCATGGAAAACTCAGTGCTGTGAGCAGCATACTCCGTCCCAAAGCCGTCGTCGCCATCTTCGCCAAATGTATCAACGCCCGGATTCCCAAAACCAAAGCTGCGTCTCCGCGTCGGCTCCTTACCGCGCCGGTTGGGAGCAAAAACGCGAGATCCCTGATTCCCGAACCGCTCTCCACTTCCCTCAATATAAAAAAATTGCAAAACAGACCCAACTCTCCACCCCATCCACCTCATCCGCCCATAACTCGATTTTATACAACAACCCTCTTGTATTTGCCAAACTTCTCAGCTATCCTGGATTTAATGAATCTGATGCACACAGCCGCAGCAACGCACGCCGCACCTGGCAGCCGCGCTACTCTTGTGCCTCCGGTTCCCAGCGTTTCGAAGCTCGTTGTTATTATTCGTGTCGCCCTACCGGGCGCCGTCTGAGTGGGCTTCGGAAAGGAACTCTGAAGGCCACCGGCGGACGAACGATCCGCTCGGTGGCCTTTTTACTTTAGTGACATGATTTTTTCAGCCGACGGAGCGAACTGCAAGCAATGCCAACACCAGGAACCACGACGACATCGATGAGCGGAGCCAAGTTGATGAACGGAGCCAAGTTGATGAGCGGAGCCCAGATCCTGCTCGAATGCCTTGTCCGGGAAAATGTGGATTGTATCTTCGGATACCCGGGCGGAGTAACACTTCCGCTG
>JBBQUE010000213.1:0-5951 GCA_038212805.1 Bryobacterales bacterium
AGCCGGTGATGTCCTTATCGATGAGCGCTTTCTGATCCTTGTCGAGAACCTGCACGCGGGCCTTGATCACAGTGGATCCCCCGAATGTAGTCAGCGCGCGGACGCGTTCGTTCCCCATGGTGAAGGTGAAAATGGTGAGCTGCAGCCGCAGCCGGTCTGGCTTCGTTTCAGCGTCTTTGTCGTTGGCGCGGTAGACATGCTGGAACTGCCCGGTCTGAAAGAGACCTTCGAAAAGCTGCTCATAGATGGACATGCGGAATTCGTCGGGCAGGCGGTGATCGCTGCCGGTGACGGGGCGGATTTCGATAACGGCGTTGGCCAGCGCCTCCTTGTTCAGGATCGGGGGGCGCTTATCTTGTTTGGCCGGGACGGCTGCGTCCGGGCCAGCGCCGCGCTTCACGCCATTGGTTTCCAGGAGTTCGGCGAACTTCGCGCCGTCGCCCTTGGGCAGCATCAGGATTGCGCCATGCTCACCACCGCGCTGATCGTGGTAATCGATCGTGATGGTTTCCACTCCGTTGCGAATCATGGAAATGGCACGGCCGGACCCGAAGGGCGCCAGCAATAACAACCGCCCAGCGGTGCCGCCCACCAGCGCCCGGGTTTCCTGCTGCACACTAAACTCGGTGGCAGAGGCGAGCGGAATCAGAGCGGAAGCGGTGGGGGTGCGGAAGCTGAGATTGCCGTTTTCCACTTTTAGAATGCCCTTGGCGTTGCGGGCGATGTCGCTCAGGCCCAATAAGTGGACGGCGTTCGGTGGAGGCTCAGCGGCCCTAAGCAATACGGGCAGCGTCAGATAGCAGCATAATAATCTGAACATCTCCCTACTGTCGCATGCGATACGAGATAATCAACGCAGCCGATGCCCTCCCCAATCGCGGATAGAATGAGTTTCGCCCAGGAGCTCGCCTGCGTATTGCCGGCGGGTCTGCCGCATCGTGACGTGGTGATCGAGAAAGCGGCGCGCCATTTGGAGCTGATCGTGGAAGCGAATCAGCATCTGAACCTGACGCGCATCACCACGCCCCGGGAGGCCGCCATCAAGCATGTGCTGGATTGCGTAATTCCCTGGGAACTCTTCAGCGCTGCCACGCGCGTGCTGGATGCGGGCGCGGGAGCCGGATTTCCAGGAGTGCCGCTGGCCTTGTTGCTGCCGGGCACGCGGTTCACGCTGGCGGAATCGATCCAAAAAAAAGCGCGCTTTTTGGATGGTGCCGTGGATGCGCTGGATCTGGCGAACGTGCAGGTGGAGGCGCACCGGGCGGAGGATGTGCTGAAGCGCCAGCGGATCGATTTGATTACCGCGCGGGCCTTGGCTCCGCTGGTGAAGACGCTGGATCTGTTTGGTCCGGCGCTGAAGAGCGGAATACGCGTGCTGTTGTTTAAAGGTCCGGATGTGGAGACGGAAATCGCGGCGGCGGCGGTGCAGGCACGCAGTTATAAGGTGCGGGTCAGCGTGGTGGCGCGGTATGACTTGCCGGATGCTTTGGGGTCGCGAACGATTGTGGAGATGGTGAAAGCCTAACCTCTTTTCAATGCGGCCTACGCGGAAAACGGGAACCAGGTGGTGCGGTTGGAAAGCTCCAGTTCGCGGCCTGATAACAAAATTTGACATGCTATGCGCTGCCGTGTAGGCTGAGGCTGGATGAACGTCTCCTTGACCCCGGAACTGGAACAACTCGTCTACGACAAGGTGAAGACGGGCATGTACCAAACCGCGAGCGAAGTGGTTCGTGAAGGGCTCAGATTGCTTCGCGAGCGCGACCAGCACTTGGAATCCCTGCGGCGCGATGTTCGCGACGGATTCGAGGCGGTCGAGGCTGGTGAGTTCGCGAGCTATGATGCGAGCGATATCGACAAACTGGCGGATCGCGTAAAAGCAAGGGGCCGCCAGCGCCTTACGGAAGAAGGACTCAAACCCGCGGCACAATGAAACGCATCCGCGTTTAGAGTTCTGGCAGAGCGGGACCTGGACGAAATTTGGTATCAGGTCGCGAAACGGTCGGGCAGCGTTGAAACTGCAAGCGCCGTGATTGACTCGATCACGGCAGTGTTTCCTTTGTTTGCCACTCATCCCGAAGCTGGGCGGCACCGGATGAGTTCGATCCGGGTGTTCGCAGTTTCTTTGTCGAAAAGTACACCATTTACTACCGCTAGAGCGGAAGATACCTTGTTATCTCTCGCGTGATTCACGCGATGCGAGACCAGAAACACGCGTTCCAGGAAACTGATTAACAGCTGCTCAACAGCTTCGATGGACTCACAACCCCCAGTGACCCCGGGCGAGAGTCCGGCGCTGGCGGCGGGTTCGAACGAGGACCGTATTTATATGCACTTTCAGAGAACTCTCGTGTTCGATACTTTGTGAGACACGCAATCAGCCAGGTACGGGTTACAATCGAGTGTCACGCACGTGTTGCCATGTTCGCCTCGTCCGTTCCAGGCATAAGGAGCCACAATCTTGATATACCTGCGTTTTCTAATTCTTTCCCTCTGTTTTTCTGCGTTGTCCCTGTGGGGACAGTCGCAAGCCAACACCGGAATCATTGAAGGGGTGGTTAACGATCCTTCCGGCAGCGCCATTCCCGGCGCCACGGTTTCCGTGCTGAATGCCGGCACCAATTTTGAACGCGTTCTGACCACGGATGCCGCCGGCCGTTTCCGGGGCCTACAACTGCCGCTAGGCAATTATCAAGTCACCGCCACGGCGAAAAGCTTTGGCAAAGTGGTGAACAAGGGCATCGACCTCGCGGTGGGACAATCCATCAGCCTGGTTCTCACGCTGGCAATTGCCGGACAGGAATCCACGGTCGTGGTGACGGGCGAAGCGCCAGTGATTGAAACCACGGCGGTGGAGCAATCCACGTACATCGATAAGAACTCCATCCGCAACCTGCCCAACAACGGGCGCAATTTTTTGGATTTCGCGCGGCTGACACCAGGCGTCTCCATCGTGCAGGGGCCGGATGGCGATGAAATCTCCATCAATGGTCAAAAAGGCATCAACAACAACGTCTCGATCGATGGCGGAGACAATAACAACCCGTTCTTCGGCGAACAGCGCGGCGGCCAGCGTCCCGCGTTCACGGTGAACCTGGATGCCGTAAAAGAATTTCAGGTGGTGGCGGAAGGCGCGCCCGCCGAGTTTGGACGCAGTTCCGGTGGCTTCATCAACGTGGTAACCAAATCCGGCACCAACGAAACCCACGGCACCGCGCACGAGTTCCAGAAGTGGACCGGCCTGACCTCACGCCAATCCGACGGCACACGTCTCAGCGCATTCTCCCAGGAGCAGTTCGGCGGCACCATCGGCGGGCCGATCAAGAAGAACAAGTTGTTCTACTTCGCGGCCTACGATCAGCAGATTTTCCGCCAGACCAAGCAGACCAACCTCCTCCGGATTGACCCGGTGCTGGTGAATTTCTTCGCCACCAAACTCGGCGACCCCAACGAGAATGGCCCCATCGCCCGCACCAACGATGCAAACGCCGTGCTGGGCAAGGTTGACTGGAGCCTCAACGACAAGAACCTGGCCACGTTCCGCTATAACTATTCGCGGTCCAGCCAGAAGAATGGAACCTTCGATGTGGACCCGTACGGGGCCAGCTCCAACGCCGTGGAAAGAGGCTTCGCGAACACTCTGAACTTCTCGCTGAATTCCACCTTGACGCCTTCCCTACTGAACGAATTCCGCTTCCAGTTCTCGCGCGAAGACCGGCCCCGTGGCTACAGCGGACCGTCCCTTCCCGGCCAGAGCCGGCCGTTCCCCGATACCGGCGTCAGCTTCGCGGGCTACCGCTTCGGTGAGCCCTTCTTCATCCCGGTGGAAGATCACGACACGCGCTTTCAGATCGTCAACAATATTTCCCTGATCCACGGCGCGCACAACTTCAAAATGGGGTTTGAGGTGAACCGCACCAGCACCACCCAGACGTTCCTGGGGTTCGCCAACGGACGTTACATTTTCGATAGCGTGCCGGGCTTCATAAACTACGTGAACATCGGGCCCAAGTTCGTGGAATGCTCCAACGGCAGCACCAATAACAATGGCCAGTGCCCGGCGGGAAGCTCCATCACGGGCCCGCTGCTGCTGTTCCTGCAATTCGCGGGCGTAGGCGGAAAAACCGTGCAACAAGCCGGAACGCAAAGCATCCCGCAACTGGAACCGGCGCTTTTCATCCAGGACCGCTGGCAGATTAAGCCCAACCTGACGCTGAGCTACGGCCTGCGCTGGGAAGCCCAGATTGAGCCGGACCCGCTCACCGCGCCATCGAAAGTGTTCTACTCGGCTTTCATTGGCAAGCCCGGGTTCCCCTCCACGGGCAGGATTCCGTCTGACCTGAAGCAGTGGCAGCCGCGCCTGGGCCTGACGTGGGATCCCAGTAAGAAAGGCAGGTCGCTCATCCGCTTGAATGGCGGCATCTTCAACGCCCGGACGCCTGGCCTGGAACTGGCCGGATCGCGCACCACCAACGGTTCGGTGGGCCAGAACATCTTCCGCAATTCCAGCTTCAACGGCTTCGGTGTCACGCCTCCGGCTTACACCAGCCTGGTTCCAGACGCGGGCAACTCCATACCAGACCACCCGCAGGTCTTCATGTTCGACAAGAATTACCGGAACCCGCGCACTTATTCCTGGTCCGCCAGCTATGAGCAGGCGCTGACCGGCACTTTGAAGTTTTACACCAACTTCAATTATGCCAAGAGCGTGCACATCACGCGCTTTGTGAACCGGAACGACGATGTGTTCGGAGCGCCCTGGTCCACGGGATTGGGTGCGGACGGCAAGAACGGAATTGGCGACATGCCGGTGGTGGAATCCTCCGCTAAATCGTTGTTCCGCGGTTGGACTCTGGGCATGGTGAAGCAGTTCTCGAACAAGTTCCAGTTCCAATGGAACTACCAACTCTCCACCGATTATTCAGACGACGATCAGGAGCGCGACCCATTTAACTATTACTACTCTGTCGCCAATAACTTCAAGCCGGAATATAACTACTCCGCGCGTGATCAACGGCATCGCTTCAACGCGTTTGGGTATTATCAGGCTCCCTGGGGCATTGAGTTGTCGCCCCGCATTAGCGCCCACACCGCACAGCCCACGTCGGTCGGCGGCGCCAACCATTCGCAGTTGCTGGCGAACGGAACGTTCATCAAGCGCAATACGCTGCGCAAGGATAACGCGTTCTTCTCTTTCGATTTCCGGGCGTCCAAACGCTGGAAGCTGAGCGACCGGTTTGCGTTCGAAGGGGCTGTCGATACCTTCAACGTGTTCAACAACAAGAACCTGAAGCAGCCGCAGACCGGGAACCTGTTGTTCAACTTTGACGGTACGCTGCAAGCTGGCCTGGGCGATCCACGGCAGGCGCAGTTGGGTGTGAAGCTAATTTTCTAGTTGTAGAAGGGCTGGTGGCTAACGAAGCTCCGCCACCAGCCCCCCACAAAGACTTTCCACGTTCGTAACCCCCGCCACTAGCTGATCCTCAATCCTGCGCGCCAGTTCCAACTGCCCATCCACGGATAGCAGCGCCCCGGAAGGATGCTCCAGTACGCAACGCTCAAAGATGCGCGCCGCACGTTCCGAGCCGAACGTGGGGACTATCAACTGCACGGAAGCTCCATCGCAGATAGCGATGAACCACAGATGATCCAGCACCCGGGTGTCGAAGAATTCGTAGACGCGTGTCAGGCGTCCCGAACCTGACCCCCGGCTGGCGACGGTGACCGACATGGAACTTGTGCTCAAGCTCCATGGTACGGTTGAAAAGGCGTTTTTCCACCCTGCCTAAACGCGCTTTAGGCCTAGCCGGAAGGTACTTGCGGTTTGCCGCTCAAGCGTACTATTTGCCGCCCAGCAGCGTGAGCAGCACTTTGCCGTTGGGGCTTCCCAACCCGGTGCAGGCGTCCCAACCCTTCTTGGCTTTGTACGCGCCGTTGTCCCCGCTCACAAT
>JBBQUE010000214.1:0-5939 GCA_038212805.1 Bryobacterales bacterium
CTAAGCTAGTCGGCGCATGAACCGCCGTCAATTCTTACAATCGCTAGCTGCCGCGGGGAGCGTTTTCGCCGCGCCCTACCAGCCGCTGGCCGCTGCCCTGAAAAACAAAATTAAGATTACTGATGTAAAGTGCATGATCGTCCGCGGCACCTGGGATTGGAACCTGATCAAGATCGAGACCGATTCCGGGCTCTACGGGATTGGGGAAGCGTATTGGGGCTGGGGCGTTAAGGATCTTGTTGTCAACAAGATGAAAGACATCATCGTGGGGGAGGATCCGCTGAATGTGGACAAGCTCTTCACCAAAATGATGATGCAGAGCGCGGGTGCCGGGGCTATCGGGGGCGTCACCATGACGGCCGCGAGCGGCATCGAGATCGCCCTGTGGGATCTGTGCGGCCGGATTCTCCAGACCCCTGCCTGCAATCTGTTGGGTGGGCGTTTTCGGGATCGTGTTCGTTTTTACCGGACCATGCAAATGGTGGACAACGTGGACGATCCGGCTTCGTGGCGCGCGAAGGTGGACGAAGCGCGCGCAGAAAAATTCGGCTGGACGGCGTTCAAGTTTCAGGGGGATGGCGTTCCCCCGAAGGCCGATCCGCAGTATCTGGAGCCGGGTCATGATCCCTACGCCCGGAACCTCACCCACAAGGATGTACGGCGCATTGTAAAGGGCATGGAGGTGGTCCGTGAGCACCTGGGACCCGACGCCGATTTCGCGGTGGAAGCGCACTGGCGCTACGATACCGAAGACGTGATCCGCCTGGGCCGCGCGCTGGAGCCGGTGAAGCCGATGTGGCTGGAAGATCCGGTGCCGCCCGATAATCCTGAGGTGATGGCGCGCGTTACCCATGCCCTGAACATTCCCGTTTGTACCGGCGAGAATCTATACGGGCGGCACGGGTTCCGCAAGCTGATCGAATTACAGGCGTGTTCCGGGGTGCATATTGATATTCCGAAGTCGGGTGGGTTGCTGGAAGCCAAGCGGATCAACGACTTAGCGGGTATGTATTCCATTTGGACGGCCGCGCATAACCCCGCCAGTCCGGTGGGCACCATTGCGTCGTGCCATGCCGCAGCCTCCATGCGCGAGTTTCGTATTCATGAGTTGGCCAAATACATTGATTGGTGGCAGGATTTGGTGATCCACGATGGGCCGATTATCAAGGATGGTTATCTCACCATTCAGGACAAGCCGGGGTATGGGATCGAACTGAATCCCGATGTTGCCAAGGCGCACCTGGCTCCCGGCGAGACTTGGTGGGGATAGGAGAAGAATTGGAAGGGATCGCCACTCTTTGTCAGCCGGGTGGCGGTTTTCTCATGGATATGCCAGATTGTCCGATAAGGGTATTTGGCAGGGGAGCTGTCACTTGGTGCCATGAAATTAAAAGACTTAGCAATAACAACGGAGTCCCCTGATGTCCTGTGCCCAACTGGCGACCAAGTTGGATATTGAAATGCTCCACGCAAATCAAGTGAAGATCTATTCCGCCTCGGTGCCCGACGCAGAGCTTCCGCGCAAGAGCGGGGCCGAGGTTGATCGCGAATTGAACGGACGGATGCTGCTGCGGTACATCCGTAAAGAGGACGCTGCCCGGTATCTGCGCGGCGATGCGAACCGCCAGTGCCTGACTCCGACGGCGTACTGCCCGGACGACGCGATCAGCTTTCTGAATTTGCCCGATCCAACGACCATCCGAACACATTTTCTGTTGTTTCAGGCTGGAAGAATTCCTGAAATCCTGGGACCGCGCTACGTCGCCTGGGGGCAGGGAATCGAATACATCTTACCGGAAGGTTTCAGCAGCGACGCCTTGGCCAACCCATGGCCAATTTCAATCAGGTAAACCACATGAACCAGTTAGACTTGCTCACCCATATCACGACAGAGGCCGCCGAAGAACATGGATTTACGTTGCGTAGCCCGTTCTGCGACCGGCATGGGAGTTCAGAGATCGTTTTCCACAAAGCAGACGGTGCGCTGGATCGGTTTGCGGTTCTGGCCTTGAGTTCGCGCCACGGATCGCAGGAACAGCGCTGGCTGGCGGAACTCTATGTCATAGCGGAGAACGAACGCTTTGCGGAGCGGGAACTGAACGCGTCCTTTCTTATCGACGCCACTCAGTTTGACGCCTGGATTGCGCGCTCGGCCCGCGAAGCATTCGAAAACGCCCTACGGGCCTGCCAACACATGATCCCCACGGAATGGCGTCGCGACGTCCTGTTTGCGGCACCCCCCGAACTGGCCACTGTCGCACGTCTCTAGAAAAAACCAGCGTCGAACCGAGCGCCGGTCCTGCTGCGTTGATCTACGGCTGAGTACGCTTGGCTACTTCGGCCAGCGCGATGGCTAAGGCAGCACTTCCCAGAGTCTTGACCGCGCCCGGGTGCTCGGCATACAACTCACTCATCCGGTCGACGATCGACGGATTGTGCTTCTCCACGTGATCGGCCAAGTGCTGGATTTCTTCCGCCGGAACCTGAGCCACCTCATTGGGAGTGAGTTCGCGCGCTCCCCCTCCGCCGAGAAGCGACGACAGACCGGGAACCTTACCGCTGGATAACAGGCTGGACAGCACCGCCGGACCAGCGGTGGTCAGCAATGTGTTCAACATGGAGGCCTGTTGGGTGCCGCTGGAGCTCCCGAACAGCTGAGCCGCCATCTGCGCAAACGCCGGGGTCTGGTCCGACCGGAACGCCGCCGCCAGTCCGCTGGCGATCACGGACGTGGGGGTTCCCTGGGACATCTGGTCGTAGTGCTGTTCCATCTGGCCGGGCTGGGGCGGGGCTCCGCCTGTCAACTGCTGCGCCAACCCGCCAATCATATTCATCCAGTCCATGCAGGCTCCTATTCCGCTGCCGGGATGTCGAGTTCCTGGCCAACCTGAATCTGGTTCGGATTATCGATTCCGTTCGCTTCGGCGATCTTCATGTAGTGGCTAGGGCTGCCATAGAAGTGAGCGCTGATCTTGCTGAGCGTATCGCCTGCGGCCACGGTGTACTTCTGGCTGGCGGCCGCGTGAGCCGGGGCTGGCAAGCTGGAATCAATAGTCAGATCGCAAGTGATCTCGTCTTGGCTGGGATTCGCGGCCTTGATGGCGGTCCACACCGCATTCTTCGAATCTTCGTTGGGTGCCGCTCCCTGTAGGAACAACTTGTCATCTTGCACGTGGCAGTGAGCCAGAACTACCCCTTCCGCATGCACGGCCGCCAATACGCTGGCATACTTGCCCTTCAGTTCTTCTAATCGGTCCATGTGAATCTCCTCTTTTCAGTTCACGCTGCTTTGGTTACAGCGTAGCGTTCGTTCCGCCAACTACATATCATAGAGCACGCGAGAGGCCGCAGATTTGGCCCCTCAAGGCTTATGGTGGTCTCACAGTTGAGATTAAGACACGGTGTAGCGCTCGGCCTGCAACAAGCGATCCGCAAGCTTCCGGCGGATGGCAATCGCGTTCACCGGCTCAAACTTGGTGAAGCGCTTCAGCACTGCCAAATTGGTTCGGAGGCCGTCGCCTTCTGAGCAGGCCGCGATCACCGTGCGGGCAGAGCTTTCGATTACTTCCATGGCTTCCCGGCAGAACACGCGGCAGATCTCGCCCGCTGCCTCGCCCTTGCCCCGGGCCGACAGCTTTTGCGTACGCAGCCAAGTAGACTCCATGGCGAACACATTCATGGCGATTTCCGTCAAGCCGGCCAGGACCTCCTGCTCTTCTTCCAGCTTCACCATGTATTTCTGATAAGCCAGACCCAGCGTGAGCAGTAGTGTTTTCTTGGCGTTCTCCACCAGTTTGCCTTCCTCTCCCAGAGCCGCGGAATGGCCGTTGGCCGAAAGCGTGGGCCCGCTCAGCAGTTCCGCTTGCAGCTTCTTTACCGCCTCCACCAAAGGCAGCTGGCCGCGCTGCGCCCGCTTCAGCAGCATGCCCGTCGCCAACAGCCGGTTGATCTCGTTCGTACCCTCGAAAATGCGGTTGATGCGGGAATCGCGGTAGGCCCGCTCCACGGCGTAATCCTGGTGGTAGCCGTAGCCGCCATGGATCTGGACGCCTTCATCGGTAACGTAGTCCAGCATCTCGGACGCAAATACCTTGATGTAGGAACATTCCACCGCGTATTCTTCCACGGCCTTCATCTCGCGCTGGCCGTAATCCGCCTCCGCCCAGGAATGTCCGTGTAGTTCGTGCTCAATCAAACCCACCACGCGGTAGCTCATGGATTCGGCGGCGTAGATCTTGATCGCCATTTCCGCCAGCTTGTGCTGGATCAGGCCGAACTCGGCGATGGACTTCCCGAAAGCCTTGCGTTCCTTGGCATATTTCAACGACGCCCGCAGCACCTCGCGCGCACCCCCAATTGCGAATGGCCCCAGCTTCAACCGGCCCAGGTTCAGGATGTTGAATGCGATGATGTGGCCACGGCCGATCTCGCCCAGCACATTCTCCACCGGCACCTTCACGTTATCCAGATAGATGGCGCAAGTGGAACTGCCCTTGATGCCCATCTTCTTTTCTTCCGCGCCTGGATTCACGCCTGGCCAGGCGCGCTCAACGAGAAACGCCGTGAACTTCTCCCCGCCAACTTTGGCGAAGATGGTGTAGAGGTCCGCGCTACCGCCGTTGGTGATCCACATCTTCTGGCCGTTCAAAACGTAGTGGGTACCGTCGGCGCTGAGATCCGCGCGGGTACGGGCAGCTAACGAATCGGAGCCAGCCTGCGGCTCACTCAGGCAATATGCCGCCACCATTTCAGCGGTGGCCAGTTTGGGTAGGTACTTTTCTTTTTGTGCCTCCGTTCCGAACAACAGAATCGGCAGGGTCCCGATGCCTGTATGGGCTCCGTGCCAAGCCGAATACGACCCGTCGCGCGCCACGCCCTCCGCGACAATCATGGCGGACGTGAGGTCCATCTCCATGCCGCCGAACTTCTCCGGCAGCATGACGCCGGTCAGGCCGAGCTGGCCCGATTTCCGCAGGATGGAAACCGCCAGACCCGGTTCCTGGTGCTGAATGGCTTCGAGGTTCGGAACCACTTCCTTAGCCCAGAAATCGTCCGTGGTCCGGGCGATGGCGTGGTGCTCTTCGGTAAAGTCTTCCGGTGTGAAAACTTCTTCCGGCGCAGTGCTTTCGAGTAGGAAAGAGCCGCCCTTGTGCTTCGTGGGAACGATGGTGGCAGTAGCCATGGTTTTAAAATCCTCTTAATTCAGACGTTCGAAAATACCAGCCGCACCCTGGCCGCCGCCCACACACATGGTGACCAGGCCATACCGTGCTTGCCTTCTATCTAATTCGCGCAACAGGGTGGCCGTCAATTTGGCCCCTGTGCATCCCAACGGATGGCCCAGGGCGATGGCCCCGCCGTTCGGGTTGACCGTGGCCGGATCCAGACCCACCCGGCGAATCACCGCCAGCGCCTGGCATGCGAAGGCTTCGTTCAATTCCACCACGCCCAGGTCGGAAACTTTGAGACCCGCCAGCGCCAGCGCTTTCGGAATCGCTACCACGGGACCGATCCCCATAATTTCCGGGGGCACGCCGCCCACCGCGAAACTCACAAAGCGTGCCTTGGGCTTCAGCCCCAGCGACTTCGCGCGCGCGGCGGACATCACGATAGCCGCGGCCGCCCCGTCACTGGTCTGCGACGAATTGCCCGCGGTTACCGCGCCGTTCACCCGGAATACCGGTTTCAGCTTGGCCAGCGCCTCGCGCGAGGTGTCGGCCCGCGGGCCTTCGTCCTTCGCAAACACGCTCTTGTGAGTCTTCGGGTTCCCGTTGTGGAGCGTGGTGGTTTCAATCTCCACCGGCACCAGTTCGTCGTCGAAGTGTCCGGCCGCCTGCGCCGCTAGCGCTTTCTGATGGCTAGCGAACGCGAAGCCGTCGGCGTCTTCCCGGGAGACATCGTATTTGCGCGTTACGTTTTCAGCCGTCAGCCCCATGCCC
>JBBQUE010000215.1:0-5904 GCA_038212805.1 Bryobacterales bacterium
TTTCGGCCGATCCGCAATCGCCTGGCGTCATGCTGACGATGGTGATGGAATGGCCCAGTTCGGCCAGCAATGCCAGGGTGCCGCCGGCCAGGATTTCAGCATCGTCGGGATGCGCGTGGATCATCAGGATGCGTGCCATAAAACACAGCGTACCCTGAAAGCATGCCGAATCACCTGAGCGCCGAAAAGAGTCCCTATCTGGTCCAACACGTGAATAATCCCGTGGATTGGTATCCGTGGGGTGATGAGGCCTTCGAAAAAGCCCGGATCGAGGATAAGCCGATCTTCCTTTCCATCGGGTATTCCACTTGCCATTGGTGCCATGTGATGGAGCGGGAATCGTTTGAAAATGATGAGATTGCAGGCGTTTTGAACCAGCATTTCGTGTCGGTGAAAGTGGATCGCGAAGAACGCCCGGATGTGGACCGGATCTACATGACGTTTGTGCAGGCCACCACCCAGAGCGGAGGATGGCCGATGTCGGTGTTTCTGACTCCGGACCGCAAGCCTTTCTTCGGCGGGACGTATTTTGCACCGGATAACCGGTACGGGCGGCCGGGTTTCCGGGCGGTGCTGGAATCGCTGGCGCGGGCGTGGAAGAATGAGCGCGCCAAGTTGGAAGAATCCAGCACGGACGTGATCGCGCAGTTGACGGAATTCAGCCAGCCGAAGGGGGGCGCGGTCCGGCTGGATCTGAATTTGTTGGATGCGCCGTTCAATTATTTCCGGCGAATTTTTGACACGAAGCACGGCGGGTTTGGGAGCGCGCCTAAATTCCCGCGTCCGGTGATCTTCAATTTCCTGTTTCGTTATTTTGCACGGACCGGGAACGAAGACGCGCGGGATATGTGCCTGCACACGCTGCGGGCAATGGCTGAAGGCGGGATGAACGATCAATTGGGGGGCGGTTTCCATCGATATTCGGTGGATGAAACTTGGTTTCTTCCGCATTTCGAAAAAATGCTGTACGACCAGGCGCAGTTGGTGGTTTCGTTCCTGGAGGCGTATCAGATTACGGCGGATACGTATTTCGCGGGGGTGGCGCGGCGCACTTTGGATTATGTGCTGCGGGATATGACCGATGCGGGCGGCGGGTTTTATTCGGCCGAGGATGCCGATAGCGTGGTGGATCCGGCGCATCCTCACGATAAGGCGGAAGGGGCTTTCTATGTATGGACGCGGCCAGAGTTGGATCGGCTTCTGGGACATCCCGATGCGGCAGTGTGTGCGTTCCGGTATGGCGTGGAGGCGGGCGGCAATGTGCATCAGGATCCACATGGGGAGTTTCCGGAGAAGAACATCTTATATGTAAAACATTCGCTGGAGGAGACCGCGCGGCAGTTCCGGATGGAGGTGGCGGAGGTTGAATCGATTCTGGCGCGGGCCGGGGAAGTACTGCTGGCGCATCGGGCTACGCGGGTGCGTCCGCACCTGGACGACAAAATTCTGACGGCGTGGAACGGGCTGATGATTACAGCGTTTGCGAAGGCGGCCCAGGTTTTGGACGAGCCGCGATATGCCTTAGCTGCGCGCCGGGCGGCGGATTTTCTCTTGGAGAATATGTATGATCGAGATGCGTGCAGGTTGAAGCGCCGGTATCGGGATGGAGACGCCGCGATCGGTGGTTTTCTGGACGACTACGCGTTTCTGGCGCAGGGATTTTTAGATCTGTTCGAGACGGAGTTCCAGGTGGCCGATCTGGAGATGGCGATGGAACTGACGGGGGCCATGACGGAGTTGTTTGAAGATCCCGAGCGGGGCGATTTCTATGGGACGGCGCGGGGAGATGGTTCGCTGGTGATGCGGCTGAAGGACGATTACGATGGCGCGGAGCCGGCGGGCAATTCGGTGGCGCTGATGAACCTGATCCGGCTGGGCCAATTTACCGGGCGCACTGAATATGAACGGCAGGCGGAGCGGACGCTGGAGGCCCTTTCGGCGAGGATTGCGCAGCAAGGGGTGGCAGTGCCGCAAATGCTGGTGGCGCTGGGGCTGGCGTTGACGCCGAAGCGGCAGGTGGTGCTGGTGGGCGATCCGGCGAGTGAAGATACACGGGCGTTTCTGCGGGTGGCCCGGGCGCGGTTTGCGGCGGCGTCGGTTACGATTTTGATTGAGGGGGAGGAGGCCCGGCTGGGGTTGGCGCGGATACAGTCGGCGCTGGGAGAGATGCGGGCGGTGGATGGGAAGACGACGGCGTATGTGTGCGAGAATTTTGCGTGCCAGCTGCCTACGACGGAGTTGGAGACGTTTCGCAACAGCATGTAATCACTCCATGCTGGCGCGTAATCATAGGGTCCGCACGCAGATTTAGCTGACCGAACAGCAAGCGGCGAAACTTCGCACCTGGTCAGGCTCAGCATTGACAGTTTTGTCCAGCGCGAATCCGGCTCAGGGCGTGAAGCCATCGTGGCCCGCGTGAAATCGGCTGCCGGACGCTTCTCGTCGGGTTCTGGCGACGGAAGTACGGAGCATGACCGGCACCTTGCCGCCGCGTTTGATCACCGGTGATCTTCGTGGATACTTCCGCCATATATGTTGCGATTCTGGATCGCGCGGACATTCATCACAAGCGGGCCCGGACCTTGAGGGTCGCGCTGTTGGATTCCGGCCGGTGGATGTTTACCAGCAATTCCGTGATTGCGGCATGAGTGTGGAGAGTTGCGCCCTCGTCCGGCACCGGCTGGGGCGGGAAGCCGTTCGCGCGCTGCAGGAGGACACAGGGGGAGATTCTTCCCGCCATGGAGATCCGCTGGGTGCATGCAGAAATCCATGGCCTCGCGGTGGCGGCACTGCTTGCGGCCGCCCGGCGGAAGCTGAGCCTGGTGGATTGTTCGAGCTTTGCAATGATGCGCGAGGTTAGAACGTGCTTTGCCTTCGCGTTTGACCGGCACTTCAAAGAGGAAGGCTTTCTTGAACCGGCTGCTTACCCTGACCATCGCTTGTGGGTGGTGCCCTTGTGTTATCTTGTCGGCATGCGCAAGCTGATTGGATTACTGTTCATTGCATTGACATACTTGACGGCCGCCGATCTGGGCGGGACGTATAAAGGGACGTGGTCCGGGGCCGCGACTGGTGATTTCCGGCTAACCCTGACTGGGGTGGACGGCGGAGAGTGGAAGGCGGCCGTGGTTTTCACCATGGGCGGCGAAGAGTACAAAACTAAAGTAACTTCAATTAAGGTGGATGGTAACAAGCTGAATCTGACTTATGCCTATGAGTTACAGGGAACGGCACTACAATCAAACATTATCGGTGAACTGAAGGGTAAGACTTTCGAAGGGACTTACAAGGCCAGCACGGTTCTGGATGGCGCCGCAGTGGACGAAGGCACATGGAAAGCGAGTGCGGATCAATAGCTGCATCCTGGCGCCTTTGCTAGGGGGCCAGAGGTCGGGACAGAGCGCGGGACAGAGCGTTCCCGTGTGTCAGGATGCGCGCGAGGCGTTTGAGGAAGAACTGGAACTGCATCCGAACAGCGGGCATGCGCTTTACGGGATGGAAGAATGCTGACCCGGACCTTCCCATAGTCCGGCACGCGAAGAATCTTTGAGAACTCCGGGGAGACGGCCGCACTCCCCTGGTGACTGTGCGAATCCGTCTAATTGCCGCCGCAATCCTTCTTTCAATCCTGGCTTGGGCCGATGCGCCCGATCCGGCGTACCCGGCGTTGGTCAAGGCGTACGAAGCGCTGAAGGCCCGCGGCTACGACCAAGCCGTGGCTTCGTTTGAGCAAGCCATTGCGCTGTCTCCCAATCGCGCTTCCATCCGGAAGGACTTGGCGTACACGCTGCTGAAGATTGGCGAAAACGAAGCGGCGCGGGATCAGTTTGCCGCGGCCATGCGGCTGGAACCTGGGGACCTGCACGTCGCCATGGAATACGCGTTTCTTTGCTATGAGACCAAGCAGCAAGCCATCGCGCGCCGGACTTTTGACCGGATTCGCAAGACGGGCGATGCCACGGCCGAGCAAGCATTTCAGAACATCGACCGGCCCCTGGCGGAAGGGATTGCGCGCTGGAAGGATGCGCTGGTGATGTCGCCCGCGAACTTTAGCGCTCATCAGGAATTGGCGTCGCTGGCCGAACAGCGCGATGAATTGGAACTGGCAGCGGAGCATTATGAGCAGGCTTTCCGGCTGAAGCCTGGCGAGCGTGAACTGCTATTGGCGATCGGGCGCGTGGATA
Organism: Bryobacterales bacterium; assembly: GCA_038212805.1. Taxonomy (GTDB): domain Bacteria; phylum Acidobacteriota; class Terriglobia; order Bryobacterales; family Bryobacteraceae; genus JANXQZ01. The sequence goes on from JBBQUE010000215.1 coordinate 4,185, forward strand.
AGGCGCTGGGGCGCGATGCGGAATCGTTTGCCGCGCTGCTGGCGGCGTCTCGCGGAGCCCAGCCACGGGTGGGTGAGCAGGCGCGCGAGCTTTTGCCGGCCCGCTATCCCTATGTCTACGAGTTTGAAGCCGCGCTGAAGCTGGATCCCAAGAACGTGGAATTGGAGCGGGAACTGGCCTACCTGCACCTGCAGATGGACAGAAAGGATGAGGCGGAGAAGCATTTCCGCCAGATCCTGACAGTACAGCCGGATGACTTATGGTCGTCGGCGCAGGTTGGTTTTATTATGTTGAATCGGAAGGATCTGGCGGGAGCTCAGCCCCTGCTGGACCGGGTGCTGCACGGCGAGGACGAGGAACTGGCGGATCGCGTTCGCGTGGCTTTGAAAATGCCTCAAACGCTGAAACGCCGTGGAGAGACGCCCCGGAACCGGGTTTCGATTGAGGCTAAGCTCCTGGCGGAGAAGAGCTTGAAGGCCGGATACATGAAGGATGCGCTGAAGTATCTGCGGATCGCGCATGAGTCGGACCCACTGGACTTTTGGGTGATGCTGAAGCTGGGTTGGGCAAACAATATTCTGCATCAGGATGCGGAGGCGATGCAATGGTTCAAGCTGGCCAGGAAGAGTTCCGACGGCGAGATTGCCGGGGAAGCTACGCAGGCCTATAACAGTTTGCGGCCAGGCCAGTCGCGCTTTCGTACCACCGCATGGGCGTTTCCATTTTTCTCCAGCCGGTGGCGGGATGGGTTTGGCTATGCACAAGTGAAGACCGAGTTTAAGCTGGGCAACCTGCCTTTCCGGCCTTATGTCTCCATGCGCCTGATTGGGGACGTAAAGCAGACTACCGGATCTACGTTAGGGACCGGGGCGCCGCAGTATCTATCGGAAACTTCAGTGATTTTTGGATTAGGGGTGTCAACGCGCCCCTGGAACGGGGCCACGGGATGGTTTGAGGCGGGCGAAGCGGTGAAATATCTGCTGGACCGCAAAGACGTTGGAGCCATGGTCCCGGATTTTCGCGGGGGCATTTCTTACTCGAAGGGCTTCGGCCATTTGCTAAACGGCGGAAAGGGTTGGTTCGCGGAAAGCAACGATGACGGGGTTTTCGTTAGCCGGTTCCAGCGGGACTTCCTGGCTTATACGCAGAATCGCACGGGGTACACTCTGGCCCCGGGGGAATCTTTTGGTGGTTTCCAGTCGCAGTTCTATTGGAATTACAACGCGACGGTCGACAGCAACCGGCAATACTGGGCGAATTTCGTGGAAACAGGTCCGGGGATGCGATTCAAGTTGCAGGCACTTCCGAAATCCATGCTGTTCTCGGTGAATTTCCTGCGTGGGGCTTATTTGCTGAACAAAGATAATCCACGTCGGCCGAACTATTTTGATCTGCGAGCGGGGTTCTGGTATGCGTTTGTGCATTAGCCTGCTGCTGGTGGGCATGGCGAGCGGTGCTTCCTTCACGTATCATGTGGCGGGTGACGAGCCTGGTCCGTGGCCGAAGATTCTTTCCTCGGTCGGCTTTACTCCGGCCACCGGCGGGCCTACCAACCTGTTCGTGGTGCGCGGCGGATCTCCGGCCGCCACCCCGGCCGCCATCCAGCAATGGCTCCGGCGTCTGGAGCAGGGATCGCTGATTGTCCTGGAGGGTGAATCCGACTTGGCGGAGGCGCTGGGCTTCAAGCCGAAGGAACGGCACATGGTGGTGCGCAGTATTG
>JBBQUE010000216.1:0-5890 GCA_038212805.1 Bryobacterales bacterium
GTAATCTTTCCGGTTGTCCAGCGGCAGACTGTACTTGTTCAATTTAGTTTCGTAGAAGGCCATTTCCTTGCGCGCCACTTCGTCCGGAAAGATTTGAAGATCCAGCAACCGGTCCCACACCAGGTTGTACTTCTGGCTCCAGGAACCGGGTTGGTCGAAGGCCAGTTTGTAATGATCGCCCTCGGCCGCCAGGCCCATCCATTTACCCGCGAAACTGCGCGCGATGACCTGGTATTCGGCCGCCTGCTCTTTATGGCCGGTCATCTCCGCCAGCCGTCCGTACGACGCCAGGGCCAGGATGGCCTTGATGGAGAGATTGGCGTTGTGGGCCAGATGGCCCGCGAAATCGTCTGTCGAGAGCTGATTTTCAGGATCCAGCCCTTTCTCCTTCAGATACACGGCCCATTTGGTGATTTCCGGCCAGTAGCGCGCGGCGAAAGAGGCATTGCCTTCCACGCGCGCCAGGGCGGCCAGCATGATTAACATGTTGCCACTCTCTTCCACCGGCATCTGGTTCTCCTCGGTGCGTTCGCCTCCGCCGTAAACCTGACCGTTGGCCAGGGGATACGTGCCCAGGTCGTGCGGCGCGAAGGGCCATTTCCAGCGCGGCATACGGGCGTAATCCAGCACCGGTTGCAGCTGGGCGCGCAGCAAGCGAGGGTTGAACAACAACGTAAACGGCGCGCTGGGATAGATCACGTCCACCGTCGCGATGCACCCGTTGCTGAAGTTTTCCTTGGGCAGGAAGATGGGTGTGCCGTCGAAATCGGCTATTAGCTTGTGGGCGGCCAGTGTCTGCCGGTAAGCAAGCGCTCCCAGGCGGGCGTACTCTTCTCCGCCCATCTTCTTCATGTCGGCCATCAGTTCTGTATCGAAGGCGATGCTCCGGCGTAACAATGTATCGTGCTCCCGGCGGGCGTTGCGGATCAAGTCCGCGGCTTCGTCGCCATTGCGCCGCCACCAGGCGCGCTCCCGGCGTTGAAAATACTCAATGGCCCAAATATCGTCATAGGCCAGCATCAGATAGCGTTCCACCGGCGTGGCACCCACCGGACCCAGATTGATCGTCGCGCTCAGGACGTCCTGAATGCCGCGGCGGGCCGGGGCACGCTCAGAGAAATCGTCGGAATCGGGTAATTGGCCGGTCTGTTCGAAGGCCGTGTGGGCCTCGGGACGCAGCATGGCGGACATGCCGAGACCGCCGGGCTTATCGGCCACCAGATAGAGATAGCCCCAGTCGATGCGTAAGTCGTCTCCGCGTTTAGCCAGGATGGGTTGCTCACGGCCGCCTAATCGCAGGACCGGCTGGCCGTCCAACAGATAGCGCGATGCTAAGACGGGCTGCTCCGGGGTGTTGACGGCAAGATCTCCGGAAGCGTCAAAGTAGACAGTGACATCATGCGGGCGGCCGTCGGTGGACAAGGCTTTCCACTCGATATAAGTCAGGGGCCGCGAGAGTACATCGAGGTCGTCCGGCAGCGCGGGGGTGAAGAACGTAAGCCCCAGATCGATGCCAGAGCCCGAGAAAGCGTACAGAGTGCGGGTGGGCAGCACCTGGACACTTTTCTGTTCCAGTGCGGGCATGGGCTGCCGCCCGCGCGGAACAGGACTGCGGCCCATTACCCGGAAAGTTTTGCCGTCAATGCGCACCAGGGCGTTCAGGGTATTCGGCTTGCCTGTCCAATGCTGGGTATTGTTGTCGGTTAGACGATCCGCCATGGACCACACGCTGAAATACGGATCATGCGCCACCAGCGGAACGGCCGGCGGCCGCATGGGTGCCAGGGTCTGGCCCCAACAGCCGCCGGCTAACAGCAGCGCGGCGGCGAGAGTTACTTGATTGATGGCCATGAAATGAATCCCGTGAAATTTTTACGTACGCGAGTCTGGAACCCATACCTGCATGGCGGTGGTCTCGCGGTTGGCGAAGGTGTAATACGGAATGAAGTTCAACTCCACCTTGCGCGTGGCTTGCCGCGATTTCCGCGCCAAGGAGTAATAGAGAGGTTCCCCGGAAGAGGGTTTGGACGCGGCCACGCCTTCCGCTTTCACTTCCACAATACCGCCCAGTTTCCCGGGATTGAAAGGGGAGGAAGTGAGCTTCGCGGGATTGGCCACGATCGCTAGATCGGGGAGGGAGTCCACGGTCTGGTCCAGCGCTTCCATGCAATAGACCAGTGGGCCGCGCTCAACGGCCACCTTCCCGGCATCTTCGGTGACGCGCGGATTGGCCACCACGAATTCCGGCTGCATGGCGAATTCTAACTGCACGCGATCCCCGGGCTTCCACTGCCGGCGGATGGGCAGATACTCGCCGGACGCCACGCCCGCGATAGCCTGGCCATTCACGCGCACCGCCGCCGAACGGGTCCACCCGGGGATGCGGACAAATAGCGTGAACTGCGCTTCGCTGGCGGGTTCCACGGTAATCTCGACGTCCCCTGTCCAGGGGTATTTCGTGCTTTGCGTGAGCTTCAGGCCCGGACCCTCGGGAAGCTGGCATTGCAGGGTGCTGTCGTGATAGAAGTGCACATACACACCCGCGCCACTCTGGCCGTACATGTAGCCCGGCAAGGAAGCCAGAATGCGTTCCAGGTTCGGCGGACAGCAAGTAGTGTCGTACCAGGGATTACGAATCTTATCGGCCGGATCGCCGGTAAGCTCCAATGGGTTGCGGTAGCAATACATGGTTCCGCTCAGGGACATGCCGGAGTTCACGCCGTTGTACAAGGCGCGTTCCATCACATCGGCATAGCGCGCCTGGCCCGTGGCCGCCAGCATGCGCCAGTTCCACATCATGCTGCCGATGGCGGCGCAGCTTTCCATATAGGCCGAGAGATTGGGGAGCTCGTAAGCCTTGCCAAACGCCTCGCCCTGGGAACGCGATCCTACCCCGCCCGTAATGTACATCTTGCGCGCGGTCATATCGGTCCACAGCGTCTTCAGGGTTTGCCAGTAGGCCGCGTCTCCCGTCTCCAGATAGTAATCGGTGGCGCCACAGCAGGCGTACATGGCCCTGACCGAGTGGCCTTCCAACTGGCTACGGGAGGTGAATGGCTTGCCGCTAAACATGTAAGTAAGCTGGCGCGGATTCAGCTTTAGCCGCTCGCCGTCCCCTTGCAACAAATAGCCCGCCAAGGTGAGATAGCGTTTATCTGAAGTGGTGCGATATAGTTCCACCAGTGCCATCTCCAACTCTGGGTGGCCCGTCAGCAAAGGGCGCTGGTCCGGCCCGAAGTCCTTCACCAGATAATTCACAAACTTGATGCCCCCATCCAGCAAGCGGGTTTGGCCGGTGGCGCGATAGTATGCGATGGCCGCCTGCAGCAGATGGCCCAGACAGTACAATTCATGTCCGCGATCCATTTCGGTGAAGCGCTTAGGCGCAAGATCGCCGGACCAGTAGGTGTTCAGATATCCGTTGGGCTCCTGCGCCGCCAGAACGTCGTCCGTGAGAGCGTCGAAGGTGGCGCGCAGCTTGGCGTCCTCGCCGGACTGGAGGACAAAAGCTACGGCTTCCATCCATTTGTACAGATCCGAATCCGTGTACAGCGGACCCTGGCGCGGTCCGTTCTTCTTTCCAGAAAGCCGGCGGAAGTTATCCACCCCTCCGTGCGCTTCCAGCAGTTGCAGCATGGTGGGTATGCTCTTTTCGACATTCACCTGGCGGCGAGGCGCCCAGAAGCCAGCACCCATCTTGACGGCGTTGACGGGAACATTCCACACCTTGGCATGGGGTGAGTTGCGCACGTCGATAATGCCCTTCGAGCGCGCATCCGGGGCGGCGGCCAAAGTGGGGGAGAGAAGAGAAGTAGCGGGCAGGCAATACGCTGCCTGTTTAAGAATTTCTCGGCGGGTCATGACCGATAGTCTACATCCGATCACCCGTGGTGTATCGGGTAACAGCCAGAGTGCTGGTGATTCCTATTGCATTTCGGGCTTGCGCGTCCGGCGCGGCTATACCGCGTACTTTCGCGCGGTTTTTTCGTTGATCGAAATGCCGAAGCCCGGACGGGTGGATAGGGGCAGCGCTCCGTTCTCCAACTGCTCCGGTGGATCGATCAATTCCGCGCGCCACGGCACCTCGCCGTAGCTGAATTCCAGAATAAGGAAATTCGGGACGGTAGCTGAGACGTGGGCAGCCGCAACGTTGCCTACCGGGCTGGCTGGACCATGCGGAGACATCTGCTGGCCCGCCCCTTCCGCCAAAGCCGCGATCTTCTTCATCTCCCACATGCCTCCGCAGTATTTGATGTCGGGCATGACAATATCCACGGCGCGTGCCGCGATGTAGGGGTAGAAACCCTTCACTCCGAAGATGGTCTCGCCGCCGGCCGTGGGCATTTTCGCGGCGCGATGGATCCGGGCCAGGTTCTCTACGGGCTTGGCGGGCGTCACCTCTTCCAGCCAGAATAAATTCAGCGGTTCCAGACGCCGGGCGAGTTCGATGCCGCGCTCCACATCCAGACGGCTGTGGACGTCGATCAACAGGTCGCGCTTCCCGCCCAGGACGCTGCGGACGGCTTCGGCGCAGGCGATGCCCCGGCGGGTGAATTCCTCAACCCGTGCGCCGTCCGCGAGATCGCGCGGCATTTCGTCGAAGGGGGCCAGCTTGACGGCATCGAAGCCCGCGGCCACGGCCTGCTCCGCCATGCGCGCAAATCCTTCTGGCGTGCGCAGTTCCGTGGAGCGGTTGATATTCGCATAATTGCGGATGCGGGGCTGCACGCGCCCACCGAAAAGTTCATACACCGGCACGCCCAGCACTTTGCCGCGGATGTCCCACAGGCAGTGTTCCAGCGCGCTTGCGGCCACTATGGCGGCCTGTCCTTCACGGGTTGCCAGCGGGAACACAGCCGCCCGGTATGCCTCAATATCGTGCACGCTGCGGTCCTTGAGCAACTCGAAATACTGCCGCAGGTAGCGCAGGGTGGTTTCGTCGGCGTTGCCGTGCGAAGCTTCGCCAATGCCAGTCACGCCCGCGCTGGTGGTCAGCCGGACTAGAATCCAGTTGCCGCGGTGGTTGACCTTTACGCGGAACGTTTCCAGCTTGCTCACCGCAAGCTTGGGCGCGACGGCGGCCAGGGCCAGGGTTTGAAAACACGATTGAACGAACGTCCGGCGAAGCACAGGTAGATCTTATCCCAGATCGAGCGCGATTACTTCATGCAGATCAATGGGTGGCACATCCACGCTCACCACGCCGCCCGATTCTTTGTAAACCGGTGCACGGCCGCTCACCAGGAAGCTGACCTTCCGAACCCGCCGGGCGTCTGGAACGCGAATGCGCACCTGCTGCGGGGGAGACGGAATGGTTTCCCGTATCGGCCCTTTCATCATCATGGGATTGGTCAGGTTCACCAGGTGCGCGGTGAGGGAATCTTTCTGCATCCACAAGGAAATATCCAGCACGCCCTTACCCTTCACCACCAGCGGTGGCTCTTCGTTGGTAACCCACGAAACAGCGTTTGCCAGCAACGCCAGATGGTCCGGCGATAACACTTCCCAGAAAGTCCGGTCCAGATCGAACGGGAAGTACGCCACGCGGCCCCGGCCTTCCTGCCGCGCATACAAGCCCGGGACGTCCGTGCGCGGGACACGGGCGAACACCTGCTCCATCGGCAGGTCTGGATAGGAGGGCACCAGGGTGAGCGGCGCATAGCCTGGTTGCAGGCGCTTGGTCTGGACCCAGTTTGCACCGTTGATAATGCGCGTGGCCTCTTCCAACCCGTGTACGATGGGATGAAAGGCCCCCGACCGCGCATCTTTGTCCACATTCAAATATGAATTATGGACGTTCGTCTCCACCTTGCCCGCGAACGACGCCCCGAAAAGCGGACCTAGGCCGAAGTCCGCGCGGCGCACGCCAAACTCATCGTAGAGCGACGTT
>JBBQUE010000217.1:0-5885 GCA_038212805.1 Bryobacterales bacterium
AGATCGTGGTGGAGGAAACCCGCCAGCGGACCCTGAGCGGCGACATGGACGACCAGCAGATTCAGCGGCTGCTGCTGACGGCGGCGCAGGATCCAGCTGATCCGGGGCTGCGCGTGGAATCCATGGATTTGTTGAAGAGCCGTCCTGAAATGGTTGAGATCCGCGGAGTTCTGGTGCGCGCCTTGCAAGAGGATCCGAATCCCGGGGTCCGGCTGAAGGCTTTGGAGGGGTTGAAGGGATCCGTGGGGAATCCGGAAGTACGCCAGGCGCTGGGCCGAGTGCTTCTGATGGACCGGAATCCGGGCGTCCGCATCCAGGTGATCGACCTGTTCATTCAGGAAAAGCGTCAGCCCCAGACGGTTGGTTTGTTGCAGGAAGTGATGCGGCGGGAAGATAACGGCTACATTCGCATGCGTTGCCAGAAAGCCCTTCACGAGATGAAGGCTTCGGTCGATCCCTTCTAATGTTGCGGTATCTGATCGCGGGGAGCTTGGCCCTTGCGTCTCTTTTTGCTGAGAACGCCATCATCGAAAGAGGCACTCTTGCCCTTTCGGCATCCGCCCGGCTGCAGATTTCAACCGAAGGCGCCTTGACGGTGCGGGGGCATTCTGGCCTGGACCAAGTCCGCTACACCGTGAGGCGGATGGGTGCGCCTTCCGCCGGAAGCAACGTCATTCTACGGGCCAGCGGGAATGCGGACCCGGCTACCCTGACGGTAGTAGGTTCAGATCGCCGCTTGCCCGGCTTTGAGCTGAGCGTGGATGTACCGGATTGGCTGGTGCAGATTCTGATGGAGACCCGGACCGGCGATATTCTGGCTTCGGATTTGAAAGGAAAGATCTTGGTCAGGACCGGTGCGGGCCGGATTGAGCTAGACCGTTTGGGTTCGGATTTGGAACTGCGATCCGGGGGTGGGGAGATTCGTTTGGGGCGCGTATCCGGTTCGGTCCGGTGCTTTTCAAGCGTGGGAGGGATCCGGGCCGAAAGCGTGGGCCGGGAATCCTGGTTTCAGACCGGCGGCGGGGACCTGGTGGTTTTAGAGTCCGGCGGCAAGCTGCATCTCTCTACGGGTGGCGGGAATATTCAGGTGGATCGCTCGGCGGGAGAGGTGTTCGCCTCCACGCGCGGCGGGGCCATCAAGCTTGGCCAAATTAATGGCATGGTTACGGCCGAAACGGACGGAGGCAGGGTCCAGGTGGATAGCGCGTCCGGGCTCCGCTGTCTGTCCGCGGCGGGGCATGGTCCGGCTTCGGAACGGGACAGGTGACGTTACGGTGTTTCTTTCGTCCAACACGATGGTAACGGTTCAGGCGCGAACTGAATCCGGCGGAAGGGAGCCCGGGATTGTTTCCGAGTTTCCTGAGATCCGCGTGCGGGATAGTCTCTTTGCCGAGGGTTCACTGAATGGCGGTGGTCCCAGGCTCAGCATTCTCGCCGCTGGGGGGACGATCTACCTGCTCCGTAAAAAGTAAAAGGAGGACATATCACTTTTGGACAAGACCTGATCCGGCCGGCGGCCACCATGGCGCTTGCGGTCGCGTTGTTTTCGGCTGCGATGGGCAGTGCCCAGGACGTGGTGGCGTCTCCGGAACCTCGCGAAGCTTTCGCTTTTGCGTTGCGCGGAGGCATGGCCACGCAAAGTTTTCTGGGAGTTGGGGTGGCGGAACTGACGGCTAACCGGTCCCGCGAGCTCAAGTTGAAAGACGAGCACGGGGTGGAAGTTACCCGGATTGAGGATGACAGCGCGGCGGCAAAGGCTGGAATCAAGCAGGGGGATGTTGTCCTTGAGTTCGACGGACAGCGGGTGGAAGGCACGGAGCAGTTCATACGCCTGGTTCGCGAGACGCCAGCCGGTCGCGAAGTAAAGCTGGCCATCAGCCGGAACGGTGCCAGGCAAAACCTTTCCGTGGCGATGGGATCCCGGTAGTCTACCCCCTTGGCAGTTGGAAAGGATGGTTGGAGGACTATGCCGGAGGTTATCATCCCGGAAATGCCGCGCATGCTTTTGGGGCTGAGCAGTTTGATGCTTGGCATTGAGGCAGAATCGCTTGGTCCGCAGTTGGGCGAGTTTTTTGGGGTGAAAGAAGGCGTTCTGGTTCGGTCGGTGGAGAAAGGATCAGCTGCGGAAAAAGCTGGCATGAAGGCTGGCGATGTGTTGGTAAAGGTTGACCAAACCGGCGTCGCTTCGCCGGGCGACGTTACCAGCGCCGTTCGGTCCGCGCATGCCAAGCGGACTTTTCCCGCCACCGTAGTGCGCAACAAGCAGGAGGTCACATTGACGGTTACGCTGGAAGACGGCGCAACCGGAAAGACCTTATTGCCCCGCGTCGGTGGGCGCAGCGTGAGAATGTAGCCTGGGCCGGTTTAGTTGTTGAAGTTCTCCACGTTGCTGAGAATAATCTTCTGAACCTTGAGGAGCAGTTCTACTTCCTTACGCGGAACGCTCAGCGCGGCGGCGATGTTTATAGGGCTCTCTCCGCGGCGGGACATACGCATTGCCTGGCTTCGTTTACTCAAGTTGAAGCCCGACCTGGGAGGCGTGGGGGGAACCAGAACCCCCGCGCTTTCTTCCACATCCCGGAGCGCGGCTTGGGTCTCGTTTACATGCGCGCTCAGACGCTGTTCCAGATTCGCGATTTCGCGCCGTTGCTCTTTGACGTCGCGGGTTAAGGCGTGCAGTTCCTTTTTAAGTGAAATGAAAATGGAAACGCAGATTGCGATTCCGCCTGCCAATAGTACGAACGGCGCTAGTTGAACGCTGAGGCGAATGAGCATCGAGAGGCCTACTTGAGCGTCCTGAGCCGCTCCTGGCGGCTGATTACCTGTTGAACCCGAACCCCGAAATAGCCCTCCACAACGACAACCTGGCCCCTGGCGATCACGCAATTGTTAACGATGATCTCCACCGGTTCAGAAACATTCCGGTTGAGTTCCACAATGGAGCCGGTGGTGAGTTTGATGATGTCCTTTAAGGGCAGTTGCGCACGGCCAAAAGAGACGCTGACTGGCAGTTCAACGTCCAGCAGCAGATCGAGAGACTTGCTTAACGGGAGAATTCCCGCGGGGACGTCTGAACTGAGGCCCGAGGATGCAACAGCTGCCTTCGCCTTCTTCCCCTCAGCTTTCGGGACGTCGTTCGCCCCTGTCGAGTTGAGTAGTTCCTGGCTGATGGAAGCAAATACCTTGATCTCGCTCTCTCCGATCTGGAGCGTGACCGCATAGAATTGCAAACCTTCCCGCTCCGGCTTTTGCTCCCGGCCATTCGAGCACAGCACTTCTTTTCGCAGTTTGCTCGAAAGCGCTTGGGCTAAGCTGGAAAGCGACTGATTGAGGGCTTCCTGGTAGGTGCTCTTCAAGTCTTCGGCGGTCCCGTCGTCGACGCCGGCGGAACTGAGGATCCTTCCCCCGATGTCCCGCCAGGTAGCCGCCGTTGCCCCCATCCAAGCCGTAGCGCCAGGAGCGGAGCTGAAGCCCTGCTCCCACCAGAGCAGGTCGTCTTCGGGAGGCAGAGCGGAAGGCTCCACCTTGGTCTTCGGCAAATCGCCGGTCATTGACTCAACGACCTGAGCCAGCCTGGTAGCCCATTCCTCGATTAAGGTCATGCCCCTTTAGTTCCCTTGGCTCCCTTCTGAAGAGGCCACCGCTTTTCAATATAGGCCCGCAGCCGGAGGATGGCTTGCGACTTCAACTGGGACACACGGCTTTCGTGCAAACTGACGACCTTGGCGATTTCACGCAGTGTCAGCTCTTCATGGTAGTAGAGACTGAGAACAATTCGTTCGGTGGGCGGCATCTTTTCGATTGCTTCTGCCAGGAGGCGGCCGAGTTCGGCCTTCTCGAGCAGGCGCGAGGGCCAGTTCTCTTCATCGTCGGAGATATAGCGGAGGAGGTCATGGCCATCCTCGTCTGGTGAAGCGCATTCCAGGCTTCCCAGATTCAGACCCCGGATCTCAACCAGCCATTCGTGATATTCATCAATGGTCAGGTGGAGCTCTACCGCAATCTCTTCTTCGTTCGGCATTCGCTGCAGGCGCTGTTCGATCTTCGTTATGGCAGCTTCAATCTGTTTGGCGCGCTTTCGCTGCTGCCGGGGTGCCCAGTCCAATCCTCGCAAGCTGTCTAGAATCGCACCGCGGATCTTATATTCGGCGTAGGTTTTCAGCTTGACGTTGTGTCCCGGATCAAAGCGGTCGATAGCGGCTATCAAACCGATGGTTCCCGTAGACACCAGGTCGTCAAGGTTCACGCTTTCCGGCAGCCGCTCATGAATTCGCCGTGCGATCAGCCTTACCTGCGGCAGGTGCTCGAGAATCAGACGTTCTCGCTCCTCGGTGGCTTCCTCCTGAATCTGGTATCGGTTCATCTCAGCTTAAACTCCCTGCATGCGTCGCTCTTCAGGCTGCGGCAACTGCGCTTTTCAGATTTTCCTCGAGCGAATCTTTGCGCAAGATCAGCTCGACCAGCGTCGATTTTTCCGCGCACTCAAAGTCTTCCGGGATCTGCTGTCCGTAGGAGAGGAAGGACACCGGCTTTTCCAGGCTCACCACCAAATTCAGAATCGGTCCGAAAGTGCCGGTCTCGTCCAACTTAGTAAATAGTAGTTTGGACGGGCGAAATTTCTCGTAAGCTGACGCGGTTCTTTTCAAATCGGCCGACTTCACGCAGGCCGGCAGCACCAGATGGGTATCGATGGTGGGGTGAGTCGAAAAGAATTTCGCCATTTCCGCGGCGTCTTCCATGTCATGCCGGCTGAATCCCGGGGTGTCGATCAGAATTAAGTCCTTCTGACGGTGCTCCTCCAGGGCCTGTGCCAAGGCCAGGGGAGTCTCGACCACTTGGAACCCGATTCCGAGGATCGCCGCGTATGACCTTAATTGCTCCGCCGCCGCGATACGATACGTGTCAAGAGTAAGGATCTGAGTGGGGCGCCGGGTAGCAAGTCCGTATTGCGCCGCCAGCTTAACAAGGCACGTTGTTTTGCCCGCGCCGGGTGGCCCTACCAGTGCCACCACCGCCTGTCTGGCACCCGTGCGGCCTAAACGCCCATCCACGGCCAGGAGCTTGTCAACCTCCCGGTCGAGGAGAGCGGGAAGATTGGCATCCGGACTTGGGTTCTCTCCAATGCGGGTTACGATATCGTGTGCGATGGATGAATCGACGTCGGATGAGGTCAGGATGGCGAAGATCTCCGCGAGTTCGGGGTTGGCGCGAAGGTTGGCGAAACCGGCCCCGCTTTGGGTGAGCGTCGTGGCCATCCTTTCCATATAGCGCTTGAGATCGGAGACTTCCTGTGAGAGCTTATCCAGACTAGGGGCACGAAATCCGGCCGGCGGGAATATGGGTGGAACTGGCTCCTCGGGTGCCGGAGTTGCCGTGGTCTTGGCCTGGAACAAAGCGCAGACGACCTCATACTCGCCAAGGTGCCGTGATTCAGGCCCCGTTCTCCTGGAGTCCACCAGCATGGCCTCGGGTCCAAGCTCTTGGCGAGCCATGTTCATCGCCGCTTCTACCGTTGATGCAAAGTATGATTTCAATCGCATGTCCGTTTCCTTTTCAGTCAACTACTTCAACACCCCGAGAGACAAAATCTTGACGCCCGCGGGAACTTCGCTATGAGAGACTGCCGTCAGATTCGGCGAAGTTCCCTCCGCGATCTGGCGCAAGAAAAACCTGGCACCTGAACTGGTCAAGACGACGATGGGAGTATCCGAGGACGTGGTGAAGCGGCCGATCCGGTCTAAGATCTCTCTCACCTTGTGCGGCGCGAGGTTCAAACGGCTGGTGCTCTCGGTGTGCTCCACGCTACTCTCGATCATTTGTTCCATGCCGGATTCGAAGAAATATGCCGGAAGTTCACCCGACGAATTCAGATAAGGCTTTACCAC
>JBBQUE010000218.1:0-5881 GCA_038212805.1 Bryobacterales bacterium
TGGCGTGGGAGTGCCGGTAGCGGGAGTCTTCCTTGGTGAGTAGTCCCGCCACCCGTCAGGTAATCGCACAGGATACAAACTCCGCGCTCGCTGGCCGCGCAGTCTCTGGCCAGCGAGGCCACGCCGGAGAAGCCCTCGGCACTACCCCGCAAAGGTCAAGATCGATGGCCGCCCGGCCGGAGAAGAGGGGGGGGCAAGTTGTGGTTGTGGGTGCACGAAACGATTGAAAGCTACTGCAACACACCCATCTTCTCCGGCGGCCAATACACAAACACAGCCTTCCCGTAAATGAAGCGGCTGGGAACCATGCCCCATGAGCGGCTGTCGTTCGACGAACTCCGGTGGTCTCCCAGGACGAAATACTGCTCGGGCGGAACCACGGTTGGCGCCATCGACATCTGGTCGCGGTATTCCTCCGGCACGTACTCCTCACGCAAAGGCTTGCGATTCAACAGCACGGTGCCCCGGTCCACCTCCACCATGTCGCCCGGGACGCCAATCACGCGCTTGATGTATGATTTGCTGGGGTCAGCCGGGTACCAGAACACGATCATCTCGCCGTGCGCGATCTCCCCGATGTGAAACCGGTAGACGAACTTATTGATGAAGATGCGCTCCTGGTCAGTGAGGGTCGGCATCATGCTGGTGCCTTCTACCTTCACCGGTTGGTACAGGAACAGGATCACGATGATTGCGATCACGACTGAGAGCATCAGATCGCGGAGCCAATACCCTACCGCCCCAAGCGTGGACCGCCGGTTTGGAGGTTTCGGTTCCAGCTCAAGTACCTGTTTCAATTTTGATGGTCCCGTCCCGAATGCCGACGTGTGCTCTCGATCATACCTCAACTGACGCGCAGGCAAGGAAACCGGTTGCCTACTACCCTAAGGCTATTGCTCTAGGCCCATCGCGTCATATATCATCGGGGGCGTAGGTTAAAAGGAGCGTTCCTATGTCAATTTTGGCGTGGCTGGTTCTCGGATTAATCTCCGGTTTCATTGGCAGCAAGATCGTCAACAAGTCTGGGGAAGGGCTTTTCCTCGATATCGTTTTGGGTATCGTGGGAGCGATTGTGGGCGGATATCTCTTCCAGATGTTCGGCATGCATGGAGTAACCGGGGTGAACCTTTCGAGCATCCTGGTTTCCGTGGTGGGCGCTGTCCTGGTTCTGGTGGTTTACCACGCGGTCCGCAGAGCCACCTGACCACTAGAAACCGCGCAGCCCTCGTTTCGAAGGGCTGCGCGGCCACCCGCTGTCTAAACCTGCCGGGCCTTCATCTCGGCCAGCAAATGCTCCACGCGGTCCTGCTTCTCCAGCGCGTCCAGGCGACTTTCCGCCGCTTCCGATGCTAGTCCCGCCTTGGCCGCTCCCACCGCCTGGCTGGATTGAATACGGTCCTTTAGCTGGTCGAAAGCTTGCGAACCCATCCCCTCCACTACAGCCAAATGCGCCTCGCCGGCCCGCTCCACGGCGCGCGCCCGGCGGTATTGCGCCGCCAGCAAATCGCGCCTGGTCTGCGCTTCATGCAACTTCTCCTGCAGCCCGCGCAACGCCGCTTTCAGATTCTCCACCTGCACCGATTGATGCTGCAACTGCTGGCGGTAGTGGTCCGCCGTAGCCTGGGCCACGAGCGAGCGCTCAATCGCCGCCCGCGCCAGGTCGTCTTGGTTCTTCGCCACCGCCAGTTCCGCTTTGCGCACCCAATTATCAGCCGCGTCCTGTTGCTCCTTCTGCTTTTGCGACAGCAGATGCTGATCCGCAATCGCGATAGCCACCTGAGTCTTCACCTGCATCAGCTGGTTCTGCACATCGAGTGTCACCTGCTTCAGCAGAGTCTCCGGGTCCTCCGCCTTATCCAGCAACTCATTGAGATTCGCCCGGATCAGCGTCGCAACTCTTTCCATCAACGCCATGGCATGTTTACTCCTTGCCTTTCGATTTATCTCCAATCGACCTTACGTTGCCCAACAGATCCGACATTTTCATACCTGACAATGTTTCAAACAAAGCCGGAATTTGCGCCGCAATCTTGGTCACGTCCCCGGTGATCTTGTGCATCCCGGAGGTTTCGTTGTCCCCGGTAGAGATGATGGTGATCTTGTCCACGTTCTGCAGCGGAGCCGTCAAAGCCTTGACCACTTCGGCCATGTTCGTAATCAGCTTATCCACCACGGCCGCCTGATTCCATTCCTGATAAGCCGCGGCTTTCACGTTCATCGCCTTGGCTTCCGCCTCGCCCTTCAGCAGGATGATCTGGGCCTCGGCCTCACCCTGTAACCGCGTAGCGGCCGCGCGGCCTTCGGCTTCGGTCGTATTACGCATCTTCTCAGCGGAGGCCAACGTTTCAATGCGGCAGCGCTCAATCTCCGCGCCCTTCAGCACGGTAGCGATCAACTCGCGCTCATGCCGCTGAATTTCCGCGTCCTGCACCTTGATTTCCTGCTCCTTCTGAATTTGACGGATCTTGACCTCTTCCGCCACCACCTGCTGCTGCATGATGTTGCTTTGGATGTCGTAAGCCTTATCCGCCTGCGCCTGCTGCTTCTTGGTTACTTCCAAATACTGCGCGCGCTTGATCTCCAGATCCCGCTGGGATTCCGCCTGCTTGGCCAGCGACAAAGTTTCCGCCAGCACGCGTTCCTGATCGGACTGCGCTTTCGCGATAGACGATTCGCGGATCGCATTCGCCCGCCGGATGGCCGTATCGCGCTCAGCTTCGGCTGCCGCCACGTCCGCGTCGCGCTTGATGCGCGCAATGTCGGGACGGCCCATGTTGATGATGTACTCATTCCGATCGCGGATTTCCTTGATGGTGAACGAGATCACCTCCAGACCCATTTTGTTCATATCGTCGGCGCAGGTGGCGCGCATGCGGTCGCCCACCATCTCGGGCTCCTTCACGATCTGCTCCACCGACAACTGCCCGATAATCCCGCGCAAGTGGCCTTCCATCACCAGGCGGATCAACCCCTCGCGAGCCTGGTCCGTCTTGGTCAGAAACTGCTCGGCCGCGGTCTGGATCGATTCCGGATCGGACTTCACTTTGATTTGCGCCACCGCTTCCACCGTCACCGCGACGCCCTGCATGGTATACAGATCCTGCTGCGGGGCCACATCGAACGACATCAACTGCAGCGAAAGCTCACGGTAGCTCTCCACCATGGGGAAAATCACCGTGCCCCGGCCTTTCACAATGCGGGTGCCGCGGAAGCCGTAAACCACCAGGGCTTCATGCGGGCCGGCCTTGCGGTACAGCCGGGCGGAAATAGTAGACAACAGCAGAATCGTCAGGACCATCAGGCCCGCGATGACAAACACCTCATTCGGAATGTGCATTTCAATTTATCCTTTTCAATTGAGCGGCAGATCTCCATCGCCACTCAATTCGTCCCATCGCTTCACGTAAGCGATGCCTTTCTCCATGCGGATCACAACTACTTCCGTACCTTTGTCGATGGAACGGCCGATCGAGCGCGGCTCCTCGCAACGGATGGGCACCGCGCGCCGGATCCCGTTCTGGGAAAAGATCATTTCGCCCGTCCCCTCCACGCGCACCGGGCTGCTCACACGACCCAGAACGCCCACCATGCTGTAATCCATGTCCTCTAACTCTTGTTCGTGCCCCATCAGGAACCGGAACAAAAACCAGAAAACCAGCGCCGCCCCCCCGATGCCGCTCAGGACCGCGATGCCCAGCCCAAGCAGCGCCCAAACGTTCGAATAGCGTGCCAGCAGATAGCCGGTGCCGCCGAACCAGGCCAGAAACGCGGTCAGGGTGGCGAAATTGAACCACGATCCCTGGCCGGCCTTCCCCGCCCCGTGAGCGTGACCATGGCCAGCGCCGCCGCCGTGAACCTGCAGACCGTGCGGCATGTGCGGCAGGTGCAGGTGCGTCGCGCCTCCCAGGAAAGTCAGCACACTTAATAAAAAGCCCACCAGAAAGCAAACGAAATAGAAAACTTCCCAAGTCATGCGGTTCCTTCTTCAGGGGCCTTCAGCACCTGAAACAGCCGGTCGATCAAACCTGGCGTTTGCATCACGGCCTCCAATAAAAACAGGCATTTGCGGGAATCGTCGTGTCTCGCCAAGGTCAAGAGCGCCTGCGCGATTCCAGGATCGGAGCGAAACCGTTCGGACCCTTCGATCAGCCATGAATCCAGTTGGTCTTCCAGGATCCCGATATCGGAAATCAGCCCGGTCTGGTAGCCCTCCGGGTCGTCCACCAGATACCCCGGATGGACGTTAAAGAAGCTGGCGAGCAGTTGGCGGGTAGCATTGGTCAAGTGAGGACGTACGCCGCTTTCGATCTGCGAGAGGTACGACTGGCTGATGGAGGATTCCTGCTCCGCCTTGATCTCCCGGATTACCTCCTGCTGGGTAAGCTCCCGGCTGAGGCCGCGCAGAGTTCCTTCGACTTGCCGGAGGTATCGGATCTTTTCACCGAGCGTCATATTGCAATCTGCAATAACTATATTGCGGATTGCGATTCTTGTCAAGAAATATTAAGGGTTGTTTGATCCCACTGTGATCGTGAGCTGGGCCGAATCGTTCAACTGCGCCCCACTGCGCGCCAGATCGTGGTTCCGTTGCTTCTGAGAATCAAAATCACAGGGAACGACGCCATCGTAAAGGTTGGCGGCAAAGGCTGCGAGGGGTTCTGGATCGGTCAACTGCCGTTTTTAGGTTAATTGACTGCTAGCGTTACTGAATCGGGACTGGCCATTCCCGCTACGCTGACTACAACTGGCTGGATACCGGGTGCTAGGAATCCGGCCGGGATCCGGACATTGATCTGTCTGAGACCAAGGTAACCCGGGGCGGATCCAGCGTACAAAATCTCAGTATGGTAACCACCGATGGTCACGGTGGGCGGTCCGGAAGCCGCACTCCATCCCGTGCCATAGAGGGTAACCACCGAGCCCCGCGCGCCCGGCGTCTCAGCGGTATTCACCGTGCCGTCTTCGTTCAGCGCCGCTACGTTGCCCCCGGATTGCACAAAAAGACCGGGAACCGCCGCCGCGACCGAGACCAGCTGTTCGCTCACCTGCAAGCCGCGCACCACGATGGAGAGATCGGAATACCCGCCCGGCTTCAAGCCAGCCGGAACCAGCGCATTGATCTGGGTCGCGTTGGCGTAGAAGATGGTGGCCGCATTCCCATCGAACAGTACTTGGGTTTGTTCCGCGTCAAAGCCTGAGCCGTAGAGCGTGATGATCTCTTCGGGCGAGACCGGTCCGGGAAGCAGCGTGGCGGCATGCACCAGTGCGATTTGAACCGAAGGGTTGACTGAAGGTCCCGTACCTTGAGACGTCAAAGTACGGATCCGGTTGTTGCCCGTATCGGAGATCCAAAGCATCCCGAACGGATCAACCCAAACCGCTGAGGGCGTGTTCAGTTGGGCCGCAGCCGCCAAACCAAAATCGCCAGAGAAGCCCGCGGACCCGGTACCGGCGATGGTGGAAACAGTTCCGTTGGGCTTTATCATTTGAATGCGCTGTGCGCCGGACTCGGCCAGCACCAGATCACCGGACGGGGTAACGGTGAGCCCCGCGGGACCTCGCAAGCCATCCAGGACCGTGGTGAGCAGCCCTCCCTTCGGAAGTTTCGAAACACGGCTGCTTTCACTGATGAACAGCGCGCCAAACGAGTCGAACGCCAGGCCAGCGGGTTTGACGACCTCAATCAACGTGCCTACAACCCCGGCGGGAGTGATCTTTAGGATGCGGTTGTTCCCCGTATCGGCCACGTAGAGTGAGTCGTTGGCATCCATCGCCAGCGCCTCTGGATCTTTCAGTTTGTCCGCCAGAACGGCCAGGGCGCCGCCCGGAGTCAGCTTCAGGATCCGGTTATTTCCGCTATCGGCCACGTAGAGATTGCGGA
>JBBQUE010000219.1:0-5868 GCA_038212805.1 Bryobacterales bacterium
CCTCGCGCATTCTTTTGGGCATGCACTTCCTAAGCGACGTGCTGGTAGGCGCGCTCATCGGCGTAGCCCTGGGATCGCTGGCCTACCTGGCCTTCACCTACTGAAAGCAGCCTGAATGCGGGAGCGGGTCGCGGTGGAAAGCGTAAAATGATCTTCAGAACCACAACCCGGAGCGATTCTCCCGGAGCGATCATCAATGATACTGACCCTTCCTCCCGAACTCGAACGGCATGTGAACGACTTGGTTCGCCAAACTGTATGGATGAGTGCCGCCTTGAACAGCTTCTCCAGAAAGCGGAACATAGCGGCGATTACACCGGGATGACCACTACGTCTGCCTAGCCTCCGATGCCCCGCATCGTCAAGCGGCCCGCCGCTAAAGCTAAAGGGTGTGCGACGTAGAAGTGGGAGCAACCGTCTAGTTGTTGAATCCGATCAACCATCTCAGCGTACACCCCTCCGTGTCTTGGTCTTATCCGCGTCCATCCGCGTCCATCCGCGGCCAATTTCTTCTCCTCTCCCACTTCTACCTCGCACACCCCTGGTCCACCAAAGGGTGTACCCTAAGCGTATGGACAAACGAATCGCGAAACGCCATAAACGTCAAACAGATCGGGCGAAACTCAAAGTAAAAACCTCGGAACCCGACGTCCGCACGCAAGAACAAGTTGAGGCCGACCGCGCAGCCAGCCGTCCTGAAGGTAACGTGCGCACGTCTGGCCCGACAGTGGGCGGCTCCAGCCGGTCCCTGCGTAGCGCCGCCGCAACATCCACCGGAAGCTCCGCCAAAACCGGCGCGTAAGCTTACGGGATTAGTGACACATCCAGAGTAACGTTGGCCTGCACATTCACGCTGCCGGCCTGAACTGGCGTCGTCGCGGACGGGGCCACACCCATCCCAACCTGCAATGAGTTGGTAACTGTGTACCCTTCCTGAATTACCTGCACCGGGCCCGTCCGCATTCCCGCCCCGCTGGCCATGGCGTCGGCGCGCGTCTTCGCTTGCGCCACCGCCAGCTTCAGCGCTTGGATCCGGGCGGAGGTGTCGTCCTTCAACCCAAACTGCAGTGAAGTTACCTGATTCGCTCCCGCCTGAATCCCCGTATCGATAATCTTTCCCACAATCGATAAATCGCTGGTCGTCACCTGAATCGTATTGCTAGCCGTATACCCGATCAGAAGTGGCTGCTGGCCTTGTTGATAGTTGTAGTTCGGCGCAAGCGAATAGCTAATGGTCTTAATATCCGCAAGCGGACCCAGCAGAGTGTTCAACTGATTCAGAACACTGGTCACCGCGTTCGCGTTCTGAGCGGAGGCCTCTTGTGCCGTAGTAGCCTGATTCACCACGCTGAGGTTAATCCGGGCTTGGTCCGGCTTCACTGAAACCATAGCTTCGCCCACGGAATGGACGAATGGAATCCGGTTCGTCTGGCTCCAGGACGGACTGGCCAGACACGCCAGTATCCCGATTTGCGCGATACATGCCTTCATGGCTTTATGCTACCGTACCCTCGTTTGCTACGCTGGTGATCTCATGCCAAGATCACTGTTCGCGCTGTTACCCCTGCTGGCCTCGGTTTCCGTATTTGGCCAGGATCGCGTTGCCAACCTCTTAGAGCGTTTGGCTAACGCGCCCGGCCCCTCCGGCTTTGAAGAACCGGTGCGCAAGCTGATGGTAGAGGAAATGAAGCCGTTCGCTTCCTCCATCGCCTTCGATGGCATGGGTTCCATTATTGCCACCCAGGGTTCCACGGGGCCGCGCGTGATGATCGACGCCCACATGGATGAACTGGGCGGGATGATTCGCCGGATCACTCCGAACGGTTTTCTCACCATGCAGATGCTGGGCGGCTGGCTGGATCAGGCGTTGGTCGATCAGCGCTGGGTCATCCTGGGTTCGAAGGGCCCGGTACGCGCCGTGACGGGAATCCGCGACATCCATGTGGTTCCAGCGGACGAGCGCACGCGCGTGTATCCCCGCGACAGCCTGTTCTTAGATGTGGGAGCCAAGAACGCCGACGAGGTCCGTGCCATGGGGATTGAGCCGGGCGACCCCGTGATTCCCGATGCGCCTTTCGCAATCCTGAACGGTACCGACCAGTATCTGGGCAAAGCCTGGGACGACCGCGTGGGCTGTGCCGTCATCGTCGAAACCATGCGGCGGCTGGCCAACGCACCCCACAAGGCGCAGCTCTTCTTCGTCATCACCACCCAGGAAGAGATCGGGCTGCGGGGCGCGCATACGGCCGCGGATTTCGTAAAGCCGGAACTGGGGATTGCGCTGGAGGCTGGCGTGGCGGGCGACGTGTTCGGCGCGCGGCCAGAGGAAACGCAGGCCAAGCTGGGCGCCGGACCGGGCATCTTTCTCTTCGATACTTCAGCTCTGCCCAACCGCAAGTTCGTGCAGTTCGTGAAGCAGACGGCGCGCGCCAACCAGATCCCGCTACAACTGGATCTGGTGCTGGGCTACGGCGACGATTCGGCTGAGATTCAGAAAAGCACGGGCGGCGTGCCCACCGTCAACCTGATCGTGCCCACCCGCTACACCCACGCGCACAATGGCGTCATCAACCGGAAGGACTTCGACCGCATGGTGGATCTGCTGGTAGCGCTGCTGAACGGTTTGGACGCGGACCAAGTCCGAAAGATCCGCGACTTCACCCCGTAGTCGCGGCCGTAGGAAAACCGTTGCTCCCAAGGAAGTGGATCCCACCAAACTTCAGACCGAATCTCCCACGCCCACAACAACATACAAAATCCAGGCGTTTCCCCCGCTCCCACCCCGTGTTATTCCTACTACCGAAGGAGCACGTCCCAAATGTCGAAAAACCGAACCATGATCAACCGGTCCAACGCCCAGAACTCCACCGGCCCCAAATCCGCCGCCGGCAAAAGCAAATCCTCCCTGAACGCCCTTCGCCATGGCCTTACCAGCCAGGTCGTCGTCATGCCCACCGAAGATCTCATCGCTTACCTGGACCACACCGGATCCTTCCACGCCGAATATTCACCCGTGGGCCCCACCGAAACCCACCTCACCCAAACCCTGGCCGATTGCGCCTGGCGTCTCAACCGCGCCCGTGCCCTCGAAAACAACCTCCTCACCATAGGCCTCCAATCCAAAGCCCACCGCGAGAACCAGGACAACCACCACGAAATCCAGGACGCCCTGGCTACCGCCGCCGGCATTGAAGCCCGCACCCGCCAACTCGCCATGCTCTCCCTCCACGATTCCCGCCTCACCCGCCAGTTCGATAAAACCCTCACCCTGCTCAAATCCCTCCAAGCCGAGCGCCAAACCCAACGCCAAGCCGACCTCGAAATCGCCTCCCGCCTCCTGCAACTCCATGCAACCGAAACCACTTCCCCCTACGACCCTACGCAAGATGGCTTCGTTTTTTCAACCCAGGAAATCGAGACTTACCTCTTCCGCAAAACCCGCAAATCGAAGGCCTTCCACGCCGGCCACACCCGCGCCGCGTAACCTGCTGAGTACGGCCACTTCCAGTCGCGGATTTCAGGCATGTCATCGCCCACGCGGTGAATGTATTCGGTATGCTCAATCAGCTTCTGCCGCAGCTTTTGCCGGGGATGCGCGGCGATGTTCTGAATCCCGGGAACGCGGTCAATCACATCAATCGCCAGGTCATAGCGGTCGATCTGATTCAGCACGCACATGTCGAAAGGCGTGGTGGTCGTGCCTTCTTCTTTGTAGCCGCGCACGTGAAGGTTTTCGTGATTCCGGCGCCGGTAGGTCAGCCGGTGAATCAGCCACGGATAGCCGTGATAGGCGAAGATCACGGGTTTGTTTTTGGTGAACAAGGAGTCGAATTCTTTATCGCTCAACCCGTGCGGATGCTCGCTGGCCGGCTGCAGCGTCATCAGATCCACGGCAGCCAGAGTTTCCAGCGTCGGCACGTCCCCGCAACAGCCCATCACCACGTCGGGCTCCAGGCAGTCGTCGTTGCTGGCCCATGGCCAGATGCTGATGCCGGCGGTACAGTGGGCGATCGCGGCTTCCATGTCCAGCCACTGCGGCGCGGGTTGCTTGCGTCGCACGTCTGGCGGCAGGACCACACTGGCTTCAGCCGCCCACCACGCGGCAGACGATCAGGTCCGGGTTATCGAACGCCGCGCCGTAAGCGTGCACCAGCGAATAGCCCAGTTCACCGCCTTCGTTGCTGGAGCCAGGTGTTTCGGGCGCAACGTGGCTGGGGATGCCGCCGGGGAAGGAGAACTGTTTGAACAGCCGGCGCATGCCTTCCGCATCCTGGCTGATATTGGGATACGTCTCGGTGTACGTGCCTTCCAGATAGGTGTTGGCCACCAGGCCCGGTCCGCCATGGCCGGGACCGGTGACATAGATCACGCCCAGTGGCCCAGCTGGCGTGGCTTGATGTGCCGCAGCGTAAGCGGTTCCGGCAGCAGTGCATTATCAAGAAGATAGATCTGACCGACGGACAGATAGTTGGCGGCGCGCTAATACCCGGTTAACACCTTCGATAAAACCTAACCTGACTGTCGCAATATCGGGGACTATCTTGCTATGTCTAAGTCCACAATTCGTTGATCGGTCCGTAGAGATCCTGATCTGAGAATGGAACATATTCGAAGCCGCGATGAAACGGATCGTCGCGCCGTATTTTCGTCCAATCAATGCCCAAAGCGGAATAAATAGTGGCTTCAATATCCTCGGGGCGCACTTCGCGGCCGCGCGACCAACCGGGATCCACAATGGAAGCCCCCAGCGCATCGGTGGACCCGATCACCTTCCTGCCAGTCACTTTGGCACCGGCGAAGAACGCGGATTGCTGCGGATGATGGTCGCGCCCGTTGGTGTTGTTCAGGGGGCCTACGGTGCGGCCGAATTCGCCCAGCGCGACAATCAGCGTTTCATCCAGCGTGCCATCCTGCTTCAGGTCGGCGATCAGCTGGCCCACGCCGTTATCGAACTGCTTGGCCATGGATTGCAGGTTGGCGTTGGGCGTGTAGATGTTGACGTGATGATCCCAACTGCCGAACGAGATCTGCACGAACCGCGTACCCAGATTGGCGCGAAGCAGATTGCGGGCCGCCACGCAGGCATTCCCGAAACTGGTGTTGCCGTAGCTGTTGCGCGTGTTCTGGTCGAAGTTGAAAACGGCATCCACCGCGCCGTTGTACATCACCTTCCGGGCGGAAAGGTTGGCCTTGTACGCGTCGTCGATGGCCACGCCCAGGTTGTTGCTCGCCTCCAGTTCGGTATCCAGATCCAGCTTCATTCCATACCGCCGGTTGAAAACGTCCGTTCCGCCGGCGTGCGTGGTGTTGCCTAATCCGCCGCCATTCGGGTTGACGTAAAACGGGGCGTTATCCGGGGATAGGTAGCCTTCCCCGGGACCGCTGCCTGTATTGAGCGCCACAAAGGCCGGCAATGTGTGATCGGGGGACGAGGGGGCCAGTTCCAGCGAAACGACGGACCCGATGTGGGGGGCTATTTTCGACAGTCCAGACACCGGGTTGCGGCCAATCTGAACCCAGGTCTGCGCCAATCCGTGGGCCGTGGCCCACGCCCGGACCGACCGTACCACGGCCACTGAATCCATCTGGGCGGCTATCTTGGGCATCAGGCCCTGGGGAAAGCGGATGTCGCCGTAACTGGTGGGGTTGAAGTACGACGGCGTCCATGAGCCTTCTTTCAGATCGAAGGTGTCGGTGTGGCTGGGTGCGCCGGTCAGCAGGATGAAGATACAGTTCTTCGCCGTGCCCATGGGCGATACCGCCGCCTTCGCCACGGTCTCCATGGGGCGGGACGGCATCAGGAAATAGCCGCCCAGGGCGGAGCTTGCGTGGCGGAAGAAGACGCGCCGCTCAATGTGCGGAAGGCGC
>JBBQUE010000220.1:0-5845 GCA_038212805.1 Bryobacterales bacterium
GTTTACCAGCGCCCGGGCGATGGCCACGCGCTGCATCTGCCCGCCCGAGAGCTGATAGGGCATACGCGCCGCGAAGCTTTCCATTTCCACCCAGCCTAGGCGCTCCAGCGCTGCCTCGCGCGCCTTGCCGCGGCCCGACAACTGAAGTGGCAGTTCCACGTTCTCCACCACCGACAGCGTCGGCATCAATTGGAAAGATTGAAAAATGAACCCAACTTTGTCGCGCCGCAGACGCGTGAGCCCGGCATCGTTCAACTGCGCCGTGGGGACGCCGTCCAGGACTACCGATCCAGTGCTGGGGAAGTCCATCGCGCCGGCCAGATTCAACAGGGTGGACTTGCCACAGCCGCTGCGCCCAACCAGCGCCACAAACTCGCCGCGGAAAAATGTGACAGAGACGTCACGCAAGGCGGGTACGGGCGCGCCGCCGTCGGTCAGGTAATCTTTATCAACGTGTTCGAACTCAACGACCTTCAAGCTTCTTGGATGACCCAGCGGAGGGGCAGGGTGCATAAACCCGCTATATTGGAAGAACATCCATGTTAGTTGTCATGCAGGAAGGGGCCCCGGAACTTCAGATCCAGGGCGTGATTGATCGTCTGGTTTCCATGGGCTTCACGGTACACCGGTCCACCGGAGTGCTGCACACGGTGCTGGGCGGCGTAGGACCGGTGGAGCACTTCGAAACTGCCGACTTCGAAGTAATGGAAGGCGTGAAGGAATGCCATCGCATTGTTTCCCCTTACAAGCTGGCCAGCCGCAGCTTCAAGCCTGGCGGAACGGTGGTGAAGATTCGCGATGTGGAAATCGGCGGCGGCGCGGTAGTGGTGATGGCCGGACCGTGCAGCGTGGAAAGCCGCGACCAGATTGAGAGGACCGCTGAGTACGTGGCGCGCGATGGAGCCAGGGTAATCCGCGGTGGGGCCTTCAAGCCGCGTTCGTCGCCCTACAGCTTCCAGGGTATGGGCGAACAGGGCCTGATCTTAATGCGGGAAGCGGCCGACCGCAACGGCCTGCTGGTGGTGAGCGAGGTGATGGACGCCAGCCAGATTCCGCTGCTGCAAACCTACGCCGACATTCTGCAAGTGGGCGCGCGGAACATGCAGAACTTCAACCTGCTGCGGCAGTTGGGGCAACTGCGGAAGCCAGTGCTGCTGAAGCGGGGCATCGCCGCCACCATCGAAGAACTGTTGCTTTCGGCGGAGTACATTCTCGCAGGCGGCAACTATGAAGTGATCCTGTGTGAGCGGGGCATCCGGACGTTTGAGAGCTACACCCGCAACACGATGGACATCTCCGCCATTCCCGTGGTGAAGTCGTTATCGCACTTGCCCATTGTGGCCGACCCTTCGCACGGCACGGGACGCCGGGACAAGGTGACACCGATGGCGCGCGCGGCGGTTGCGGCGGGGGCGGATGGGCTGCTGGTGGAGGTGCATCCGGATCCGGATCATGCCGCGAGCGATGGGGCCCAGAGTTTGAAGCCACCACAGTTTACCGAACTGATGGCACAGCTTCGCATGATTGCGACGGCTGTGGGGCGCACGCTTTAGCGGGTTGCTGAAAAAGTTCATGACAAGATCCCTCCTTCGTGGTCGCGGCTCGGCAAGCCACTGCAAACAAGCGCATCAGCAAACGGTTTTGGGCCTGTTTCAGCGGCCTGTCAGAAGCCTCTAAGGCCGGCAGGAATGGAAACTGTTGCCATCTTTGGCGTGGGATTGATCGGCGGATCTTTCGCGCTCGCCCTGCGTAAGGCCGGCTTCACCGGGCGCATCCTGGGCGTAAGTTCGCCGGCCACCCTGAGCAAAGCTTTGGAACAGGGGGCCATCGACGAAGGCGCAACCCTGGAATCGGCGGCCGAGCGCGCTGACCTGATCTACCTGGCCCAGCCCATCTCGCGGATTTTGGAGTTGCTGCCTGAACTGGATCGCTGGGTCCGGCCCGACGCTTTAATCACTGACGCCGGCAGCACCAAGGCCGCGATTGTTGCGAAGGCGGGTGCCTCCATCAACCGCTGCCAGTTTTTGGGTGGACACCCATTGGCGGGGAAAGAAAGCCGTGGCGTGGAATCCGCCGACGCTGACTTGTTCCGGGGCAGGACTTATGTCCTGACACCAGAAGGCAATGTAAAGATATGTCAACTAGAGACTCCAGCGGCAACTAACTTAATCACCTGGCTGCAACGCCTGGGTAGCTCAGTACTGGTAATGGACGCAGCAACTCATGACAGGACGCTGGCTTATACGTCCCATCTGCCACAGTTGGCATCCACGGCACTGGCGGATTTGTTGGGCCGTCCTGGCGTCCAGGTTCCGCGAGTTTTTGGGCCTGCATTGCTGGATAGTACGCGGCTGGCGCTTAGTC
Source organism: Bryobacterales bacterium (assembly GCA_038212805.1). GTDB lineage: Bacteria > Acidobacteriota > Terriglobia > Bryobacterales > Bryobacteraceae > JANXQZ01. Next base: position 2,365 of record JBBQUE010000220.1, read on the forward strand.
CGTTCGATGTGTGGGCAGATATATTGGCGACTAATACCAAGGAGATCGATGCCGCGCTGGCGGCGTATATCGATGCCCTTACAGACCTAAGAAATACCCTAACTTCAGCGGACGCGGCGAAAAGTTTTCAGCGGGCTTTTGCTTTCGCGAGCGAGCTACGGGCGGGCGGAGCGAGCGGCCAATAGCTTGTTAAGATTGGGATGTCTTTTTAGACTTACTTAACATATAATGCAGGTTTGATGGACTCCCCTCTCATCCCCCTGGCGAACAGTGTTCGCGGCGAACTATTGCATCTGGAGGGCGTGACTCGATTTACACCCAACCGCAGATTTGCGACGATCTTCGCGGAAGCGCAACCGGCTGAAACAGTCTTGTGGGTGGAATCTGGCTTGGTGAAATTGTTTAAGCGGGGAGCGGAAGGCAAGGAAATCATCCTTGACATCGTGGGGCAGGGGAACTTCTTCGGCGAGCAGGCGGTACTGGCCAATGCGACGCGCAAAGTGAATGCGGACATTCTAACGGAAGGCTTGATTTACGTGGTCCCGCGCGATGTGTTCCTGAATTTCATGAACGGCAAGCCGGACCTCTGGCGGCACTTTGCGGAACAGTTATTGGTGAGCAAGGGCAACCTGGAAAAGAAGGTGGAACTGCTTTGCCTGAATGATGTGGAGCATCGGATTCTGCATTACCTGCGCGACTTGGCGGCTACATTCGGATCGCGGCTGAACCCCAACGAATTGGTGGTGGGGCTATCGCAGGGCGAACTCGCGAGCCTGATCGGGGCTACTCGGGAGACCACCTCCACTACGCTGAATGCATTAGCGCGGCGCGGCTTGATTAAGCTGGGACGGCGGCAGATGATTGTGATTTCGGGTAGCGATGGTCGGGCCGACGCGAAAACCGCGTAGGAACAGCCATCATTTACACCGCGGCATCTACAACACCAGAATCGGATGGTATAAATTCGGCATCTTCGCTTGCCCGATGGCCAACAGTTCGCCCTCTCTATTTACTGCCTTGATGAACTTCGTATCGGGCCGCGCACGGAACGGCGAGACGCGGAAATCACGGCCCTGGCGGATGTGGCCGGCAGTGACGACATCCACACGCTCGGACGGAAATTGAGGGAGCAGGCGGGCGGCGGGGATGACGGCGGACAGGAAATCGCCGGCCTCTGAGAGGGCTTGCAGCTCTGGCATGGTGCGGGCTTGCTCGATGGTGAAATCGCCCGACGAAGTACGGCGGAGGGTTTCCACAATGGCTCCGCAGCCAAGCTTCTGTCCCAAGTCGTGGGCGATGCTGCGAACGTACGTGCCGCCCCCGCAGTGGATTCGCAAGCGCGCGCGCACGCCATCAAGCTCCAGGAGTTCAAGAGAGAACACCGTCACCTCCACGGGCTTCATCTCAACATCGATCTTGCGGCGCGCCAGCTTATAGGCGGGAACCCCTCCAATTTTTTTGGCCGAGACCACGGGCGGGGTCTGGAGGAACTTTCCGCGAAAGTCCACGAGCGCGGCTTCCACCTGCTCACGCTCCAGCGAAAAGCCTTGGGATGTCGCGGTGACTTCGCCATCGCGATCGTAAGAATCGGTGGTGATGCCGAATTCCACGGTGGCTTCATAACGCTTATCGTTGGCGGTGAAGAAGCGGGCCAGCCGGGTAGCGCGGCCGGCGATCAGCGGAAGCACGCCGGTAGCCAAAGGGTCCAGCGTGCCCAGATGGCCAATGCTGCGTTCTTGCGCCAGGCGGCGGACTTTGGCGACTACGTCGTGCGACGTCCAGCCGGCCGGTTTATCGACAACAATTACTCCATCCACATCCCCACTGTATCAGCGCACGGTTGGCAATCCGGTAGGATGAGAATATGACGACCACGAACCCGTTGTCCTATCTCACCGAACAACTGGAAACCTGGAGAACAACCGGCACGCTTCAGCGATTGCGCGTGTTGGAATCGGCTTGTGAGCCCGTATCACGAGTGGATGGACGGGAAGTAATCAACCTTGCGAGCAACAACTATCTGGGTCTGGCGGACCATCCGAAACTGGTGGAAGCGGCGGTGGCGGCGACGAAGAAATACGGAGCAGGGTCGGGCGCGGTGCGCACCATCTCTGGCACCATGACTTTGCATATGGAACTGGAGCGGCGCATCGCGGCTTTTAAAAATGTAGAGGCATGCGTGGTATTTCAATCCGGGTTCGCGGCCAACGCGGGTACGGTATCGGCCATTCTGGGGCCGGAAGACCACATCATTTCGGATGCCCTGAACCATGCCAGCATCATTGACGGGTGCCGGCTATCGCGCGCCAAGGTTCACGTGTTCGCGCATCGCGATACGGTGGCCGCCGGGCAGATTCTGGAAGGCCTGGATGGCAAGCCGGGGCGCAAACTGCTGATCACGGATGGCGTGTTTTCCATGGATGGCGACATCGGCCCGCTGCCCGCGCTGGTGGAACTGGCCGAGCGCCACGGGGCCATCATGATGGTCGATGACGCGCATTCCTCCGGCGTGCTGGGGCGCAACGGGCGCGGAACCGTGGACCATTTTGGACTGCATGGGCGCGTGGATATCCAAGTGGGTACGCTGTCGAAAGCGGTGGGCGTGCTGGGCGGCTACGTGTGCGGCACGCGCGACCTGATCGATTACCTGTATCAGCGCGCCAGGCCGTTCCTGTTCTCCACCTCGCATCCGCCGGCGGTGGCCGCTTCCTGCCTGGCTGCATTCGACATTTTGGAATCCGAGCCGGAGCGGATTGAGCGGCTCTGGGACAACACCCGGCACTTCAAAGCGGCCCTGACCGCGGCCGGGTTCGATACCGGGATCAGCGAGACGCCGATTGTTCCGGTGATGGTGGGCGAAGCGCAGAAGGCGCATGCGTTCTCCCGAGCGCTGTTTGAGAACGGGTTGTTTGCCACCGGGATCGGATTCCCCACGGTGCCGGAGGGGAAGGCCCGGGTGCGCACAATTGTAACGGCCACCCACACGCACGAAATGCTGGATCGCGCCGCAGAAATTCTGAACCGGGTAGCGCGGGAGATGGCGATTCTGGCGTGAAGCTAACAGTGGGGAAGGCGGCGGCTTGGCGGGTGCGGCAGCCATGCCTGGACTAACGGGACTAACGAACGCGCGCCCGCGGGAAGCCTGCTTACGGCGGCGAGCCAGTTGACAGAACAGCGCTGTAGCGGAATTTCAAAAAACAAAGCCCCCTGCCGGTCATGGCTTTGCATGTCGGGCATTGAGCGGCATTTTTAAGACTTTGGACAGCGATACCCTTCGATTGCGATAGACTTCTCCAATGCGGAAATTTCTATCCTTGCTTTTCGTCTTCGCCGGTCTGCCAATCACGGCGGCCTCGCTGCGTGAAACCAAACCGGAAGATGTGGGGCTATCCCACGAGCGCCTGGGAAGAATTCATCAGACCGTGCAGCGCTACATTGACGCGCATGAAGTCTCCGGAGCCGTTACGCTGGTTGCTCGCAA
>JBBQUE010000221.1:0-5829 GCA_038212805.1 Bryobacterales bacterium
TCTTGGGCGAGTCTCCCATGCGCTCTATCTGAGTATGCTCACAGTGGACGAATAGTTCCTAGAACGTCAGCCGCAAACCCACCTGTACCTGGCGCATGCTCTGCGCGTTGCGGATCTGTCCAAACAGATTGGAACTCAACCCCGTGGACGGTTTATCCAGATTCACCAGGTTGAAAGCATTCGTGAACTCGCCGCGAGCCTGCAACTTAAGGCGCTCCAGAATTCGGAAATCGCGGAACAGTCCCAGATCGAAATTCTTATTGCCGGGCCCATCCAGAATGTTGCGGCCAGAGGTTCCATCCGTCCCGCTCGCACCCTGGGCAAAGGCCGCGGTGTTGAACCACAACCCGGTGACCGCCGCGCGCGAACGGTGCGGATCCAGAAATGGATTGCCCACCAGATTGGCGCGGTCGTTATTGTTGCCGTCCAGGTTGGTGTCCTTTCCGGTGGTCACGGACATGGGCAGGCCACTCTGCAAAGTGACGATGGTCGATAACGACCAGCCATTGATCACCGCGCGCACGAATGGGTTCGTTTTTTCAAAGTAGTTCAGATTCCAGATCACCGACCCCACAGCCACATGGCGGCGGTCGTTGTCGGACCGCCCTCGCTCTTCCGCCAAATTGCGGAAGTTCTGGGCGCCGCCATTCACGGTATTGTTGTCCAGCTGTGCCCCCTCCAGCGCCTTGGACCAGGTGTAGAAAGCCTTCACCCCCAGCCGCTTGTTCATGCGCTTTTCGGCGGTGACCTGCAGCCCGTGGTACGCGGTATTCATCACCGATTCAATCGAATTGATGGAGGAAAGCACGCCCGGCAGGATAGGCCGCCGGTTGTTCACGTTGCCCGAAGTGGCGGTGCTGTTGTAGTAGGGGTAATTGCGATCAATGCCCAGCGGAAGGTGATGGGCCAGCGAACCCACATAGGCCGTGGTCATGGAGAAATCCTTGGTGATCTGGCGCTGCACCGAGAAGTTCAACTGGATGGTGTAGGGCCAGCGGAAATCCGCGGCGATCCCGCTCAACGACGACGGCGGGATGAACTTGGGCGAGTTGGGATCGTAGGTGAAGGGGAATGGCGATACGCCGCCCGGCAGCAGGCCGTAGGGGTTCGTCAACGACAGCACGTTGTTGAACTGCTGACGCACGGCGAACGGCTGGTTATTGGAGGTGGAGTTCCACTCGTTGCCCGAGACGCTGCCCCAAAAGATGCCCGCCCCGGAGCGGATGGACGTCTTGCCATCGCCAAACGGATCCCAGGCAAAACCGAAGCGTGGCGAGAGATGCTTCCATGACATGGGCACGATGCCGCGCCCGATTCCGGGGTCGCCCACAACCAGCAAGCCGGCCGGCACGTTTGCGCCCTTCAGTACCTTCGATTGCACGCCCAGCTTGAAGGTGGCTTCACGGTCATAGGGGTCGGTGGGCGGCTGCTGCAACTCCCAGCGCAAGCCCAGATTCAGCGTCAGGCGGCGGTTGATGCGGAAGTCGTCATTCACAAACAGTGCGCCCAGGAAGAAGTTATCCTGGGCATTCACGGGCGCATCCTGGTTCATGGTCACGGGCTGGCCCAGCACAAAATCCGCCAGTGCGTTGCCGGTCTTGACTCCGCTGAATGAGAACACGCCGTAGTTGTTAAGCAAGGTCTGTTGAATATCTTTGTCGAGCGCGAATTCCCCGCCAAGTTTCAACGTATGGCGGCCATGCGTGAAGCTCATCTGGTCGCGGACAGAATAGAAATTCGTCCCGGCCACCGGTCCGGCAATGGATTGGCCCAGCGTGAAGAAGCCCGTTACCGCGATCTGCGGCAGCGAAGGCGTACCCTGCGGACGGAACGTGGAGCCCAGATCGCCCAGCGACATGCCGGGCGTATTCAGACGTCCGCCGAAATTGCGCGTGTAAGTTGCCCAGAATTGATTCACCAGGTTCGGCGAGATGGTCATGGTTTCGCTGGCATTCACGTTCTGCTGCCGCCAGTTGAAGTTCTGGACCGACCACGGTAGGTTGCTGTTGCCGGGGGCCACCGAATTATGGCCGCTAGTTTCGTAATAGCTGCCGGTCAGCACGTTGTTGGAGTTGAACGAATGGTCCACCTTGATCAGCACTTCGTCTGTATTGTAGGGGTTGGGAACCGTGCCCTGCCACACGCCGCCTGAGCTATTGGCCACCGCGGGGATGTACTTATTGAGGATGTTCGCGGCGGTAGGGTCAATACGGGAAGCCGGAATCATGCCGCGGGGAAACAGTTGATTGTTCAGCGGATCCTTCGGTTGGATCTTCGATAGCGAAAAATCGCCGACGCGCTCGCCCTGCGTGGGCACCACCGCGGTGTTCAGAAACGTACTGGTCACCTGGCGCAGGCCGGAATACGTAAAGAAGAAGAACGTCTTGTCTTTTTTAATGGGGCCGCCCACGGTACCCCCAAACTGATTGCGGTGCAGCGGCGAGGGAACCAAAGCGCCCCACGGGCGGGCGTTCAGATCGGTATTACGAAAGAATTCGAACAAAGAGCCGTGGAGTTTGTTTCCGCCGGATTTGGTGATGATATTGATCACCCCGCCGGCAAAGCGGCCATACTCCGCGCTGTAGCTGCTGGTGACAACGCGAAACTCCTCCACCGCATCCGGATTGGGCGCGATGTTTCCGGTATTCCGTAACCCGGTCATATTGTTGCCACCGTCCAGATAATAGTTCACGGAACCAGCACCGCCATCCGCGCCGCCGTTGATGGTGGTGCGCTGTTCGGGAAAGCCGAGCACGATCCCGTTGCTGTTAGAGCTCACGCCCGGCGTCAGGCTAAGCAGCGCGTAAACATTCCGCCCCACAATGGGCAGGGTGGTGATCTCCGCGTTCTCAACCGTACGGCCGATCTGCGCGTTTTCGGTATTGATCTGGTTCACCGTGGCGCTGACGCTTACCTCGTCCGACATCGCTCCGACGTCCAGCAGGGCGTCCACCCGCGCGGCGACGTTCACCTGCAGCACGATGTTCTTCTGGAGGAATTTTTTGAAGCCGCTGGCCGAGACCTCAACCACGTAGTCGCCGACGGGCAGGAACTCGATTCTGTAGGCACCCTCGGCGCTGGTCTGGGCGGAGCGTGTGAAGTTGGTGCCGGTGTTGGTCGCGGTAACTTGCACATTGGGGACGGTGGCCCCGGTCTTATCCGTTACGGTTCCGTAAAGCGTAGTGGTGGTTTGCGCGGACACATAACTCGCCATCAGCAGCATCGTCAGGACTAACTTCATTCTCATGGGGTTTGCTTTAGTTTACCGTTCAGGCATATGCCATGATGTGTGGGACATGGGAAACGAATTGGGTATTTCGCGGCGGCGGCTTTTGCAGAACGGGGGCGCAGCGGTGGCGGCTGCTGCGCTGGCCAATCCAGCTGAGGCCGCAACCCGGCCGAATGTCCTGTTGATCACCACCGATCAGCAGTCGGCCGACGCCATGAGTTGCCGGATCGGCAACCGCTACCTGAAGACGCCGAACATGGACAGCCTGGCTGCCAATGGCGTGCTGTATGAGCGAGCTTATTGCGCCAATCCCATCTGCGTGCCTTCGCGGACGTCGCTCTTCACGGGCAGGTACCCGGTGGAGACCGGGGTAGAGGTGAACAACCAGGACCCGCTCAATCAGAACAAATTTCCGTGCATCGCCACATATTTTAAGCAGGCCGGTTACGCCACCGCATACTTCGGGAAATGGCACTTGCCCTATACCGCAACCGAGACCGCCAAGCACGGGTTTGCCAGCGTGAATCAGGACAAGACGGCCGGCGACGCCGCCACCGCGCAGGGAATGGAGGCCTTTATCAAAGCCCAGCGCAACGGGCCGTTCTTTGCCGTGGCTTCGTTTTTGAATCCGCACAACATTTGCGAGTGGGCCCGCGGGCAGAAGCTTTCGGAAGGCGACGTGGGCACGCCTCCGCCGGCTGAACAATGTCCGCCCCGGCGCGCCAACTTCGCGCCGCAGAAAGACGCGCCCGACATGGTCGCAGTCATGCGGGAGAGCTACCAGGCCTCACCTGTGTTTCCGGTGGGCAACTTCGATGAAAGCAAATGGCGGCAGTATCTTTGGGCGTATTACCGCATGATCGAGAAGGTGGATGCGCACATCGGCACGGTGCTGCAGGCGGTGCGCGACGCCGGGTTGGAGCGCAACACGCTGATCGTGCTGACGGCCGATCACGGGGATTGCCAGGGCGCGCACGGCTGGAATCAGAAAACGATTCTGTTTGAGGAAGCCACGCGCGTGCCGTTCCTTCTGCAATGGAAGGGCGTGATTCAGCCGGGCGAAAAATCCACCCAACTGGTGAACACCGGGATCGATTTATGGCCCACGCTGGCGGGATACGCGGGGCTCGCGGGGGCGGGCGGCTACCCGGGGCTGAACCTGAAAGACGTTCATTCCCGCGAGTACGTGGTGGTTTCGGATGAACTGGCGCAAGGCGCTCCGGTCCACGGGCAACTGTTGAAACCCACGGGCCGGATGGTGCGCAGCCAGCGCTACAAGTATTGCGTTTACAGCGAGGGCAGCCGGCGCGAATCGCTGGTGGACCTGGAGAAAGATCCGGGCGAGATGGTGAATCTGGCTGATGATCCGAAACTGGCCGGGATTGTGGTCTCGCATCGCCAGTGGTTATCCGCCTGGTGCAAACAGTATAAGGACCCGTTCCCAGTAATCACATAAACCATACTTCCTGCCGATATGTCTCGCAGATGCCTTTCTTACTGCGAACAAAAAATGAAGCCGTCGGGTCCCGGGAAGTCCGCGATGAAATGCAGACGCTGTTGGACGCGCTGTACGAAGGCGTTTATTTTGTTGATGTTGAACGACACATTACGCGCGTGAACGCAGCCGCCCAACGCATCACTGGCCATACCGCGATTGAACTGCTGGGGCGGCCGTCAAGCGAAAGTATTCTGGCTCCTCCGGAAGCGATGGCGGCGGGAGCGGATGGCGATCTGGAAACTTTTGTGCAGCACAAGAAAGGCATGCAACTGGCGATCACGCTGCGGGTGGCGCCTCTCCTGAATGCCCATGGGGAGATCACCGGGGCCATCGAAATCTTTCAAAAACGGGATGCCGGGCATGCCGCGGGCCAGCGCGCCGGGGAGGTTCCGCACACCGGCCATCGCGATGCCCTCACCGGCCTGGACGATCACTGCTACACCGAACTGCGGCTGCACGACGAGCTGAAACGTTTCAAGGAACACCGCCAGCCCTTCGGCGTCCTGTTGGTGGAGATCGATGAATTCGCCGCCCGGCGCGGGCACTACGGGCATGAGGCCGGGCAGGCGATTACCCGTGTAGTGGCCAGTTCGCTGACGGAAAACGTAAGTGCTTTCGACTTCGTGGGCCAGTGGGAAGGGCCGCGGTTCCTGGTAGTGGTCGACGATATCGACGAAGCTGAGGTCCACCATTCCGCGGAGCGCCTGCGGCTGGCCATCAGCAGTGCCACCGTGGAATGGTGGGGCACGGCGATGCCCCTTTCCGTTTCCATTGGTGCCACGGGAATTCGCCCCGGCGACGCCATCGACCAGGTTCTTCAGCGGGTGACTGCCAACCTGGCGCTCAGCAAAGACCAGGGCGGAAATCGCGCCACCTGCCTATAAGCTGAGGCTGCGCAAATACTTATAGCTCTTGGCCAAGCTGTCCACGGGATCGTCCGGGGTTTGGTCCTGCTCCACGAAATAGTGCTTCACGCCTACCGAGGCTGCCGTCTTCAGGATTTCCGGGAACTTCAAAACGCCGGAGCCCACTTCCTGGAAGGTGTCCTTGGGGACGCGTTCGTCAAATTGTACCGGCGTTCCCGCCTTCTTATCCTTCAGAT
>JBBQUE010000222.1:0-5814 GCA_038212805.1 Bryobacterales bacterium
GCCTGGGTACCGGGTATACCGGTTCGAACTGGACGAAGAGGCGAAGACACTGAAGCTGTGGGTGCGGCGCAAGCCCGTCCACCGGGGATTCGAATGCGGTGGATGCGGCCTGCGTTCGCACAAGGTTCACGACGTGCGGGAGCGGGAGATCCGCGACCTTCCCTGGAGCGTCTACCGCGCGACGGTGGTCGTCGAAGTGCATCGCGTTCATTGCCCGGAATGCGGCGTGCGAGCGGAGCGGATCGAACAACTGCCCTCCAAAGCGCCGTTCAGCAAGCGGTTCGAGGAGATTGTCGGACAGGCCTGCGAGAGCGCGGCGGCCAGCCATGTGGCTCGACGGTTCCAGATACCCGAGACTACGGTCCGCGCCATCGACCTGCGTTATTTGGATCGCTGGGACAAGCGGCGCCGCAAGCCCGCCCTCAGGCACCTGGGGGTGGATGAGATTTACCGTGGCAAGAAAGACAAGTTCCTCACGGTGGTGAGCAATCTGGAGACAGGCGAGCCGGTGTGGTTCGGCGACACCCGGAAGAAGGAGACGCTGGACGGATTCTTCCGCACCGAGCTCAGGAGCGGGCAGCGGAAGCGGATCGAGGCGGCGTGCGTGGACATGTGGAAGCCCTTCCGGCTCAGCATCGAACAGTGGGCGTGGATCGGCAGAGAACGGACGGTGAAAAGCTTCGAAGCCTTTTTCGCCACGATTGGTCCGGAACTGTACTCAAAGATCGAGTTCGTCTGCTCGGACATGTGGAAACCGTATTTGTGGGTGATTTGCGAAAAGTGTGGTCAGGCCCTGTATGTCCTCGGCCGCTTCCACATTGTGAAGAAGTTGCAGGAAGCCGTGGACCAGGTTCGCTCGGCGCAGGCCAAGCGGCTGGTCAGCGACGGCTATCAGCCGGTTCTCAAGAAATCGCGCTGGTGCCTGCTCAAGCGCCCCGAAAACCTGACTCCCAAACAGAAAGTCAAGCTCCGGGATCTGTAGCGTTACAACCTGCAAAGCGTGCGCGCTAATCTGCTCAAGGACGACTTCGATCAGTTCTGGGGCTATGTGTCTCCCACGTGGGCGGGCAAGTTCCTCGACGAGTGGTGCCATCAGGCGATGCTCTTCCGGATCGAACCGCTCAAAAAAGTGGTGAAGATGCTGCGCGCCCACCTGCCTCTCATTCTTAACTATTTTCGTGCCCGGAAGGAGTTTTCCAGCGGTGTCGTCGAAGGCCTAAATAACAAGGTTAAAGTTACTATGAGAAAATCCTACGGCTTCCGGACCTTCCGGATCACCGAAATGGCCCTGTATCATTCACTTGGCAGGCTGCCGGAACCGCCACTCACCCATAGATTCTTCTAACGAATCTTATACTTTATATAGATGCCCAACGCCCTGACCGCCTGGCTGGTTGCCGCGCTCCTGATCGCTGCCGCTGAAGCCCAGACCCACACCAACTGGCGGGATTATTCCGGCGCGCCGGATTCCGCCCAATACAGCGCTTTGACGCAGATTGACCGTACGAACGTGGGACGACTGGAACCGGCGTGGATTTATCCCACGGGTGATCATAACCGGTACTTTTTCAATCCGCTAGTCGTGGACGGCATGGCATTCGTGCTGGCGAAGAGCAACTCGATTGTGGCCTTGAACGCCGCTACCGGCCAGGAGGTTTGGGTTTATTCGCCCAGCCCGGCACCCAAAGTGATCACCAACCGGGGCATCAATTATTGGGAAAGCAAGGACCGTTCCGAGCGGCGGCTGTTCTATTCGGCGGACCATGTTCTGCACGCTTTGGATGCGCGGACCGGCAAGCCCATCCTGACGTTTGGGAAGGACGGCGGGGTGGATCTGAAAGCCGGTCTGGATCGTGAGCCGGGGCGGGTGAAGCTGGTGCAATCGCTTACTCCGGGGCGCGTTTTCGGGGATCTGGTTATTCTGGGTTCCGCTACGAATGAGGGCTACACGTCAGCGCCGGGTGATATCCGGGCTTTCGATGTCCGGACCGGGAAGCTGGCCTGGACGTTCCACACCGTGCCGCGGCCGGGCGAGTTTGGCTATGAGACCTGGCCCAAGGACGCGTGGAAAACGGTGGGCGGCGCGAATGTCTGGGGTGAGTTCACTTTGGATGAGGCGCGCGGGATTCTTTTGGCGCCGACGGCCAGCGCGAAGTACAACTTCTCCGGCGCCAAGCGGCATGGCGCGAACCTGTTTGCCGATTGCCTGCTGGCACTGGACGCCCGCACCGGCAAGCGCCTGTGGCATTTCCAGATGGTGCACCATGACGTGCTGGATTACGACGACGCCACTGCGCCCAAGCTGCTGACGGTGAAACACGACGGCAAGTCGGTGGACGTGGTGGCGCAGGTTAGCAAGCAGGGCTTTGTGTGGGTGTTTGATCGCGTGACGGGGACGCCGCTGTGGCCGATTGAGGAGCGGCCTGTGCCAACGTCCGATGTCCCGGGCGAGAAGACCTCGGCAACGCAGCCTTTTCCGACGAAGCCTCCGCCGTTCGCGCGGCAGAAGTTTACGGTGGACGATCTGAGCCCGTACCTGAGTCCGGCGGACCGCGCCAAGTTCCGCGATCAGATTCTGACCGCGCGCAATGATGGGCTGTTTACGCCGCCCAGCTTTCGGGGCAGTGTTCAGATGCCGGGAAATAATGGTGGTGCGAACTGGGGTGGGGCGGCGGTGGATCCGGCGCATGGCACGCTGGTGGTGGTCTCGAAGGATCTGCCGTGCATCTTGAAACTGGAACAGGATCGCACGGTGAACGGCTTTGGGTTCCTGATTGCCAGCGATGGGCTGTCGGCGATCGCGCCGCCCTGGACTTCGCTGACGGCCTATGATTTGAACTTGGGTACGATCCGGTGGTCCATTCCGTTGGGCGAGGTTCCGGAGCTGGCCGCGAAAGGTATTAAGAACACGGGCACGCATTATCCCAAGGTGGGGCCGGTGATCACGGCTGGCGGGTTGGTGTTTACCGGAACGCGCGACCGGAAGGTGCGGGCCTTCGACTTGGATACCGGCAAAGTGCTGTGGGAGAGGGAGGTGAAGGAGGCGCTGGAGGGGATTCCGGCGGTGTATGAAATTGATGGGCGGGAATATATTGTGTTCTGCGCGGCCGCGCAGGCGGGTCTGACGGCTGCGACGCAGAAGCCGATTGACGGGGCTTATGTGGCGTTTGCGCTGCCGGTGAAATGACCTAAGATGGGGTTATGAGCACTTGCGCGCTTATGCCGGTGGACGAATATCTCCGTCTCACGCAGAAGCCCAATCGCGAATACAGAAACGGCAAAGTTTGTTCCAAGGCGATGCCCACCAAATTGCACTCCCTGATTCAACGCGCCTTGCTAAGTCTCCTGAAGAACGTGCGGGCCTTTCCGGAACTGACGCTTCAGATCTCACCCACAAAATACTTGATTCCCGATGTCGCGGTGGCGGATGACTTTCCGGAGCCCTACCCGACCGAGCCGGTGCTGCTTTGCTGTGAAATCCTTTCGCCCGAAGACCGCCTGGGCACGATGTTTGCCAAGTGCGATGAGTATCATGCCTGGGGCGTGCCGTTTTGTTGGGTGATTGATCCGGTGAAGAGAACGGCTTGGGGGTATCACTCCGATGGTGAGCCCCAACGCGCTTCCGGGACACTGCGGGCGGGTGAAATTGCCGTTAGCCTGGACGAACTGTTTTCCGTCCTCGACCAGTAGCGGCTTGCCCCTGCCCGGCGGAGGGTGTAACATGCTTGACATGTCCTGGAGACCCGTTCGCAAACTTGCTGGGATCGCGAATGTGTTTCAGGGAACAGACCTGGTGGACATCGCTGAATACGAGCTGGAGATCTACGAGGACAATCCCGAAGATCATGAGCACCATGGCGCCAACTGGAATCCTGGCGCTAAGAAGATTGAGGGCACCGTGGTGGGCGCCCTCCCGATTCGCAAGGACTTGAACTTAATTACCGAAGAAGGCTACGCTCTGAGTTTCTATCTGCGCGACAGCTTTGGATCCGTAGTTAGCTTGGGCCCCATGCTGGATGGCGCGGGAAAACCCGTGCGTTAGGCTTCCCTGTTTTGGCTGCGGAACGATGCGGAGGTAAGGCTTGGGTGCCTTCCAGCCGCTGAGATATTTCTTGAGCGCCTTGTCGTGGGATACCGCCGGCACGATGATGACATCATCCCCGTGATTCCAGTTCACCGGACTCGCTACTTGTGGGCGGCCGTGTGCTGAATGGAATCCAGCATGCGCAGAACTTAATGGGGCTCTGCGCAGGAATCCGACGAAGCGGCTGAATCGAGGGCTCTTTGGAAAAGCGACCGGCTAGGCTGAAAGAGTGAAAGAACAGAATTGGACAAAGGTCCTGGGATGGCCCGGATACAAGGTTTACGGGCTGCAGATTGACGAGCTGAATAAGAAGCTGAAGCTGTGGGTAAGGCGGAAGAAAGCGGGGCTGAAGCTGATTTGTTCCGGCTGCGGGCAGCATGTGGCAGCCAGTAGGGTTCATGAGGTGAACGAGCGCCAGATTCGGGATCTACCGTGCTTCGAGTACACCACGACCGTGGTCATAGAGACTTATCGGGTGAGGTGCCCGCGTTGCGGAATCCGGGCCGAGAGAGTTGCGCAGTTGCCGGGCAAAGTTCCCTACAGCAAACGATTTGAGGAAGCGGTGGGACAGGCCTGCGAGAGTGCGGCGGCGCGACAAGTAGCGCGGCGGATGGATCTGGCCGAGAGTACCGTGCGAGCCATCGATCTGCGATGTTTGGAGCGCTGGGATGCCAAGCGGCGGCTGCCTGCGTTACGGCAAATGGGGGTGGATGAGATCTACCGGGGCAAGAAAGGCAAGTTCCTCACCGTGGTCTGCAATCTGGAAAGGGAGGAGCCGTTGTGGTTTGGCAAGGCGCGGAAGAAGGAGACGCTGGATGAATTCTTTCGTAGCCAGTTGGTGAGCCGCCAGAGGAAGCAGATTGAGGCGGCGTGCGTGGATATGTGGGAACCATTCCGGCTCAGCATCGAGCAGTATGCGCCGCAGTGCAGGATCGTCTACGACCGGTTCCACATCATGCAGCACGCCAACGAGGCGGTCAACGAGGTGCGGAGGGAGGAGTTCTTCCGGCAGGGGCGCAAGAAACGGGATCTGATTAAGGGGAAGAAATGGCTGTTGCAGAGCCGCTGGGCGAATCTGACGGTGGAGAACCGCGGTGAACTGAACAAGCTGTTTCAACTGAACCGCCGGGTGTTCAAGGCATACGTCCTTAAGGAAAGCTTAGATCGGCTATGGAACTACAGCTACCGGGGCGCAATGATCAACTACCTGATGAAATGGATCGATCAACTCAAATGGCAGCGCCTGCCCGCCTTCGAGAAATTCGCAGACATGCTGCTAAAGCATGTTGACGGCATCGCCAACTACTGCGAGACCAAGGTCCGCTTTGGGGTAGTGGAGGCCTTGAATGGGAATATCCGTATGCTGATCAATCGTGGCCGAGGCTATCAGAATCTTCGATATCTGCTGCTGAAGGCTAAGCGGATGGCTGTTAGCAACTTCGAATTCATCGCCATTCAGAGAGTTCATAAAGCGGCCTAAAAATGGCGCTTCGTCGAATTCTCGCGCAGAGCCAGGAATCGACCGCTTGTCTTTAATTCCGAGCATGCAGCCGATGTCGGATACCACATAGCTTACGGCGCGATTCAGGCTGAGTTCGATCATCTGAATTGGCCCACTTTGATCGTCTGATTTGGCCCACCCCAAGCCCCGGTGAAATCATGCCGGGATGGACAGGAGAGCCAAAGTGGAGCTATTTGAAGAGATCCGGCAAGGGTATGCTGCCGGAGAG
>JBBQUE010000223.1:0-5806 GCA_038212805.1 Bryobacterales bacterium
AGAAGAGATTGGCCGGCCTCGTCGTGCAGTTCCCGGCTAATCCTGCGGCGCTCCATCTCTTCGATATGCAACATGTGTTCCGCCAACTGCCGGATCTGGCTCTCGCGAGCCGCCAGATCTTCAACCAAGCGGGCCTTTTCCGCGGCCATCAAGCAGCGCTCAGCCGCCGCTGAAAGTAGTTCCTGTTCGCGCGGAAGCCACTCATAGGCCTTGTGAAAGCCAAACTGCATCAACCCAGCGGTCCGTCCACCTGAGGTAAGCGGGATGGACCAGCACCAATTAAATTTTTTCTTCCACTGCGAATCCACCAACAGGTTCGCGGTGCTGCCCTGGGGATCGATCTGCCGCGGGCGTCTCAGGCGTTGCATTTGCTTAGCCAGGATGGCCGGCACTTTGCGGGTTATCTGCCGGGCTTTCCGGGGCGACGACGAACGCAACTCCAACGCCGACCCCTGGTCGTCCAATAAATACAGCTGTCCCGCGTCGGCGTGACACACTTTTACCAGCGTCTCGAGGACCCCGTTGAGCAATTCATCCAAATTCCGCGATTCCAACTCAATTCGCGATAGCGCATAGAAAGCTTGCGTTTCCGCCTCGCGCACCTGATAGTAGGCGTTGTTCAGCGTCAGGATTACACAAAAATGCAATTGCTCCCGCACCCATTGAAAGTTGGCGTATTCGATGGGCTCCAGCGTTCGCAGCGTGGGCGTTAATAGCTTGTCGTATTCTTGCAGTGCTTCCACAATCCGGCTGGGCGGCATATTGAGCTTGGCCAGGCGCCGGCCGTTGTATTCCACCTGCTCAATGAACTCCACGGGACCGGTCTCCCGCGCCAGGAGTCGAGCGGCCGCGCCCGCAGTCAGGCTCAATAGTGCTGACCGGGCTTTGAGGTTAAACCCAAGCCCCGCAAGTTGCTTCGAAAACTTGCGGTCCAATCGAGCCGAGTGGGGAAGGAGGATCACCGCGAGCCGTTGAAGATGAGCTCTCAACTGGTCGCTTAGAACATCTGCCGCATCGGCAAGCTCCGGAGATATTTCCGAGATCTGCACTACATGCGTACTATCGGCTTCTAAGGCGAATGCTTTAGGGTCGCGAGCTTTTCTTTTATTTTTTCCGCCGAATCCAGTTGGCTATTCTCCTCTGCGGCTTGTAGGGGAGTAGCCCCACGCTTAGTCTTGGCGGATGGGTCGGCGCCACGTTCCAGCAGCAACTCCACGACGTCGACCCGTCCCCATGACGATGCGTAGTAGAGCGGTGTCGCCCCCTTTTCTTCATCGCGCGCGTCGATTTCAGCCCCCCGGTCGAGCAGCAACTGGACAACAATCCGGCTGCCGCCGAGCGCGGCCTCATGCAGCGGAGTGGTGCCGGATTTGTTGCGTTGATTGATTTTGACTCCGCGGGATAACAGGAGTTCCACGATTTCCTTGTGACCCTTCAGGCACGCCACATCCATAGGCGTGGCCCCTTCCGGACCAGGGGAATTGATGTCGACACCTTTGTCCAGCAACAAAGACACCAGTTCCGGCTGGCCCCGGAGCACCGCTTCATGCAGCGCTTTGGGCCCAAGTTGCGTGGTGCCGTTCAGCTTCGCCCCGCGATCCACCAGAACTTCCACTACTTTGCTTTGGCGGTAGTGCAGGGCATCGTCGAGGGCGGTAGCGCGGCTGTTGTCGAGTGCGTTCAGGTCGGCCCCCGCGGCCAGCAATACCTTGACAACGTCGACATATCCTTTGGTGGCCGCCTCATGCAAGGGAGTGGCTCCGGTTTCGCCGTTTTTGGTCTTTACGTCGGCCCCATGCTCGATCAGAATCCGGGCAATTTCGGCCTGCCCTTTCCAGGCCGCCTCGTCGAGGGCGGTGGAATCCCCGGAGTCGCGCGCGTTGACATGGGCCCCCTTGGCAAGCAACAATTTCACCACGGCCGCCAGACCGCGCCCCGCCGCCAAATGGAGAGGAGTTGCTCCGGAGCGGTACTGCGCTTCCACGTCCGCGCCCCGGCTTACCAGCAGTTCCACCATCTCCGCATGATTGGTGATGATGGCGTAATGGAGCGGGGTGGAGCCGGCTTCGCGATGCTTGGCGTTCACATCCGCGCCGTATTCCAGCAGCAGCAGCGCGACCTGCCGTTCCCCCGCCCAGGCCGCATCGTGCAGCGGAGTACCACCCAGAGCGTCCACGGCGTTGACATCCGCGCCCTGGTCCAGCAGGAGCCGGACAGCGCTTAGATCGCCTGAGCGCGCGGCGCGATGTAATTCGCCAGCTTCGTTGGCCCAAGCGACCGCCACCAGCGTGCCCAGGAGAGCATACTTCATGCTTCCAGTATAGGTATGCCCCGCTACTTTGCAGGCCGATCTAATGTTTCCGGCCAGTTCCGCCGAACTTTGGGGTGTGGGCAAATGAGCCTCTTCAGGCGCGATGATATCTTAGTAAGGTCAACCACCGAAAAGTAAATGCCATATCAGATACAACCTCTCAAGGAATTCCTTGTGCGGCCCTCGCTGCCCGCAGGCTTAAGCCGGATGGGCGAACTCGCTTACAACCTTTTGTGGAGCTGGGATCACACGGTTCGCGCACTGTTCCGGCGCCTGGACGCCGCACTCTGGAAGAGCTGCGGACATAACCCTGTCATGATGTTAGGCAGGCTATCCCAGGCAACCCTGGAACGGGCCGCCGCGGACCCCCGATTTATAGCAGTCTACCGGCGCGCCTGCGAACGGCACGACGCTTATTTGAAGGGATCGGAAGACTCGAAAGCAGGCTCCGCCGCCGAGCACAAGCTGATCGCCTACTTCTCCATGGAGTACGGCTTGACGGAGTGTTTGCCGATCTACTCTGGCGGGTTGGGCGTGCTTTCCGGCGATCATCTGAAAGCGTCCAGCGATGCCGAGATCCCGCTGGTTGCGGTGGGTTTGTTGTATCAAAAAGGATACCTGCAGCAATCGTTGAATCCGGACGGCTGGCAGCAGGAGCGCAATCCTGTAAATGACTTTTACACGCTTCCGGTGAAGCCGGCCACGAAAGAAGACGGCAGTGATGTTGTGGTGACGGTAACGTTGCCAACCGGTACAGTCTCGGTTAAGGTTTGGTACATCGCGGTGGGCCGGGTAAAGCTCTATCTCCTCGATACCAACATCTCCCAGAACGAGCACATTGAGCATCGCGAAATCACCGATCAGCTTTACGGCGGCGATACGCACCATCGCATGCGCCAGGAGATTGTGCTGGGCATCGGCGGGTTGCGTGCTCTCGAAGCGGTTGGCTGCAAACCCACGGCATGCCATATGAACGAAGGCCATTCCGCCTTTTTGGCGTTGGAACGCATGCGGCTCCTGATCCGGGAGGCCGGGCTCAATTTCGAGGAGGCCCTGGAGGCCTGCCGGACCAACAATATTTTTACCACCCATACCTCGGTTCCCGCCGGGATCGATCTTTTCGATCCGGCTATGATGCATGAATATTTCGCTGAATACTGCCGGGACGCGGGAATTCCATTCGACCAATTGCTGGCGCTGGGACGGCGCGAGATCTTCGACCAGAACGAGCGGTTTTCCATGGCCATTCTGGCGATCAAGACCTCTTCTTACCGCAACGCGGTGAGCTGCCTGCACCGGCTGGTATCGCAGGACATGTTTAGCGGCCTGTGGCCGAAGCTGCCGGTCTGGGAAGTGCCGATCACCTCCGTGACCAATGGCGTCCACCTGCCTACCTGGCTGAACGGCGATCTAGCCCAACTGTACGATCAGTATCTTCAGCCGGATTGGCGAGAGAGGTATCAGGAGCCCGGAATTTGGGAACTGGTGCAGGACATTCCAGGCCGCGAGTTGTGGGAAAGCCATCGCAAGCGGAAGCGTAATCTGATCGGCTTTGTGCGCGAACATGTGGTTGCCAGCGCGGTAAACCGGAAAGCCTCGGCCGGGGAACAAAAGCGCCTGGCTGAGGTGCTGGATCCAGAAGCCCTCACCATCGGCTTCGCGCGGCGCTTCGCTACTTATAAGCGCGCAACGCTGCTGTTCCGCGATATCGACCGCCTGAAGCGGATTCTGACCAATTCGAAGCGGCCGGTTCAGATCGTCATCGCCGGGAAAGCGCACCCCAAGGATCAGCCGGGAAAGATGTTCATCCGGGAAATTGTGCAGCTTTCGCGCGATCCGGAGATTTCGCAGAAGATCGTGTTTCTTGAGGATTATGGGATTCAGATCGCACGGGAACTGGTGCAGGGAGTGGATCTCTGGCTCAACAATCCCCGGCGCGGCGAGGAGGCCTGCGGAACCAGCGGCATGAAGGCCGGGATCAACGGCATTTTGAATCTAAGCATCCTGGATGGCTGGTTCGACGAAGCGTATGAGATTTCGGGCGGTTGGGCGATCGGCGACCGCGATGACTACTCCGAAGACCAGGACGAGATTCACGCCCGGGCCATCTATTCGATGCTTGAAAACGAAATCGTCCCGATGTTCTTCGAGGGCCGCGGCGACGAGAACGTTCCCGAGGAATGGATCCGCCGCATGAAACAGTCGCTGATGTATCTGAGCCCACAATTCAACTCCCAGCGCATGCTCAGCGAGTACATGACGCAGCTCTACGAACCGGCCCATCAGGGCTTTACGGAAGTTTCGCGCGATGGATTCCAGCCCGCGCGGGAACGGGCGCAGTGGAACCGCCAGATAAATTCCGCCTGGGAGCGGGTGAAGTTTGTAGAGGTTGGCCCAGGGCCGGAGGCCAATGTGATGAACGGTCAACCGATTCCCATGCGGGCAAAGCTGGACCTGGCGGGTCTGAAACCAACAGATGTGCGGGTGGAAGCGGTGATTGGGCGCGTTGGCGTTAGCGGCCAACTGGAGGAGACCCAGGTTCTCACGCTGAAGGCCGGCGAACAGAACGGAGCCAGCTGCGTTTTCTCGAAGGAATTCGTCCCGCATCAAACCGGGCGGCTGGGCTACGCGCTACGGGTAAGCCCCAACCATTACGACGATCCTTTGACGCGGCCGTGCCACGCGCTGCTCAAGTGGAGCCAGGGATAGGTGCTGGTCTGTATTGAGCCGCATTGCCGGAAGCGTTATGCGCTTACTCAAGTAATCTATAACTGCACGGCCTGCGGCGGATTGCTGGAAGTAGAGACGGCTCGGCCGGCCAGTGATTCGGAAACGTTGAAAAAGCTGTGGCGGCAGAGGCGCCTCTCCAACACAGCCCTGGATCAGAGCGGGGTCTGGCGTTACCGCGAACTGCTGCCCTTCGAAGGCCACGAACACCATGTGGCCACTCTGCGCGAAGGCAACACGCCTCTCTTGCCCTCTGCCCGTGCAGCGGAATATGGCGGGCTTGGGGCTCTGACTTTTAAGCACCAGGGTTTCAACCCCACCGGTTCGTTCAAAGACAACGGCATGACGTGCGGCGCCACCCAGGCCCGGCGCTTGGGTCTGAAGCGGGTGGCGTGTGTATCCACCGGTAATACCTCTGCGTCAATGGCGGCCTACGCAAGCGCCCACGGACTGGAACCTATCGTCTTTATCCCTTATGGGAATATCTCTTATGGGAAGCTGGCTCAGGCGCTGGAATACGGTGCCCGAACTCTACAAATCGAAGCCAATTTCGACCAAATCCTCGCCCTGGTGCGAACTCTAGCGGACCGCATTGGCATTTACCTGCTGAACTCGGTAAACCCGTTCCGGATTGAAGGCCAGAAGAGCATCGTGATCGAGATGCTTGACCAGCGCGACTGGCAGGTACCGGACTGGATCGTTCTGCCCGGAGGCAATCTGGGCAACGTTTCCGCGTTCGGCAAAGCTTTGCGGGAACTGCTGGATTTC
>JBBQUE010000224.1:0-5796 GCA_038212805.1 Bryobacterales bacterium
TATCGTGCTTTTCAGCAGCCAGAATCAGGCGGCGGCGGAGGCGGTCTTCCTGCTTGGAGCAGGCCAGCAGCAGGCCGGACATATGTTCCACGCTTTTCTGGCGGGCGTCGATGGCTTCCAGCATGCTGATGGAATCGGGCAGGTAACCGGCCACGGGTTTGTAGTATTTGCGGGCGCGTTCGATGAGGGCGAAGTAGGCATCGCGCGGCAGGTGCGGCATTATCCGGACGAAGTCGGCGTCCAGATCCTCCAGGCGGTCGAACGTGGCGCGGGCTTCCTCCGGGCGATGGACCACCAGGACGGGCATCTTGGGATCCATGGAGGCCTCGCCGTCGACGCTGGGGCCACAGGTTTGAATGCGCGGGCCCAGCAGCTTGCCGGCTTTGATCTGATCGCGCCACTGGTTCAGCCAGTTGAGGTCGCTACCCATGTCGCGCACGCCGGTGACTCCGTTGGCGAGGTAGAGCGGGAATTGGTGCTCGCGGTACCAGAGGTGAACGTGCATGTCCCAGAGGCCGGGGATAGCGAATTTGCCCACGCCGTTGATGAGGATCGCGGCCTTGGGGGCAACCACCTGGTGGCCGATGGCGCGGATCACTCCGTTATGAATCAGGATGTTTTGCCTGGGTAATTCAGCGCCGGTGATAACGTCGATCACCGTGACGTGGCTGATCAGCAGATCGGCGCAAACCGAAGGGGCGGCTAACGCCGTGAAATAAAGGAGGAACTTCCAGACCCGCATGTTTCTTTCATCATGCCACGGGAAGGGCCAGGCGCTGGACGAAAGCGGCGTGTTCGGGGGATGCCAGTCCGCGCTCCAGAGCCGGGAGCGGGGCGCCGTTCCAGAGGGCTTCCGGGTCCAGCCACAGCCCGGGGAATACGAGCGAGCGGAGAATGGCGTCGGCGTCCGGCTGAATGTCGCGATAGGAGCTGTCCGCGAATTCGCGCCAGACGATTTTACGCGGGTTTAGCTGGACTGTCAGATACTCGCGGACTCCCACGCGGCGGTAGAGCTCGAGCTTGATTCCCAGATCACGGGAAAGGCTGGATCCGCTTACTTCCACGATCAACTCCGGGGCGCCAGCGCCGTACTTGCCAGTCTCGCCGGACTGGCCTCCTCGAGCGGACAATATGCGCAAATTTACGTCAGGCTGCGGGATGTCCTTCGGCCCCATCACCCAGGTGGAGTCGACTCCCGACTTGCATCCTGGAGTTCGGCTGCGGTAGACGCCAACCCAAGTGCTTATGTCGTGGTGGGTGTCGCCATGGTCAAGCGAGACGGGTGAGGACATGAAAACGACTCCATCAATGAGTTCGGCGTGCTTCAGGTCTGGCATCGCTTCCCAGCGGTGGAGGAATTCCGCGCTGTCCAGGCGGTCGCCTTCGTGCAGGGTTGGCGGCAATGCGATGGCTAGGCTGGACACGACGATAGCTCCAAACTCAGGCTAACACGCGTACGGCGCGCCCCATTTTACTCCGCCAGGCGCGCGGAAGCGAGCCGCTCCACGAAGGCTGCGTGTTCGGGGGATGCCAGCCCGCGCTCCAGAGCCGGGAGCAGAGTGCCGTTCCAGAGGGCTTCCGGGTCCAGCCACAGACCGGGGAACACGCGGGAGCGGAGAATGGCGTCGGCGTCCGGCCGAATGTCGCGATAGGAGCCGTCCGCGAGTTCGCGCCAGACGATCTTACGCGGGTTTAGCTGGACCGTCAGATACTCGCGGACTCCCACGCGGCGGAAGAGGTCGAGCTTGATTCCCAGATCACGGGAAAGGCTGGATCCGCTTACTTCCACGATCAACTCCGGGGCGCCAGCGAAGTACTTTCCCGTCTCGCCCGACTGGCCTCCCGAGGCGGGAAGAATACGCAGCATGATGTCCGGTTGTGGAGTGTCCTTCGTGCCCATCACCCAGGTGGCGTCGTTGCTTGCCTCGCACCCAGGAGTGTGGTTGCGATAGACGAACAGCCAACCGTTCAAATCGAAGTGGGTATCGCCGTGGTCGCGGGAAACGGGGGAAGACAAGAAAACGACTCCATCAATGAGTTCGGCGTGCTTCAAATCCGGCATCGCTTCCCAGCGGTGGAGGAATTCGGCGCTGTCCAGGCGGTCGCCTTCGTGCAAG
Organism: Bryobacterales bacterium; assembly: GCA_038212805.1. Lineage (GTDB taxonomy): Bacteria > Acidobacteriota > Terriglobia > Bryobacterales > Bryobacteraceae > JANXQZ01. The sequence goes on from JBBQUE010000224.1 coordinate 2,118, forward strand.
GTTGGCGGCAATGCGATGGCTAGGCTGGACACAACAAGAACTCCAGTTTCAGCCTAACACGCGGGTTGTAATTGTTTGGCGGCGCGCGGAAGCCAGCCGCTCCACAAAGGCGGCGTGTTCGGGGGATAGCCGGGCACCGTTCCAGAGGGCTTCCGGGGCCAGCCGTAGACCGGGGAATAAGCGCGAGCGGAGAAGGCTATCGGCGTCCGTCTGAATGTCGCGGTAGCGGCCGTCCATGAGTTCACGCCAGACGATCTGACACGGGTTCAAGAGAACGGTCAGGTACTCGCGGACTTTCCCACGCGGGGTACCAGCGCCGTACTCGCCTGCTTTGCTGGACTGGCCGCCGAAAGCAGGAAGGACGCGCAAATTGATGTCCGGCTGCGGAACATGCCATCCAATCATTCAGATCAAATCTGGCGACGCTGTGGCCCGTTTCCCAGCGCCGAAGGAATTCCCCGGTGTCCAGGCGGCCGCCTTCGCATAGCACGCGTTATAATGAGCCTAACAAAACTGACGATGCGTCCCCTACGATCGCTCTTCCTCGCTACGCTGGCGCTGCTTGCGCTGAGATTCCCGGTTCGCGCCGAAAATCCGGGCGATCAGGCGGCGGCCCTGATGAAGCAGAACTGCCTGGGCTGCCACGGCGCCGCGAAGATGTCGAACCTGGATCTGCGGACCCGGGAGAGCATGCTGGCAGGAGGGGTGCGAGGGCCTGCGCTGGAGCCGGGGAAGGCTGCGGATAGCCGGATCTACAAAGTTGTGGCGGGGATTGAGAAGCCGTCCATGCCGCCCGGGAAGCCGCTGTCCGCCGAGCAGATCGAGATTATCAAGCAATGGATTGACGGCGGGGCTCAGGTAACTGCCGCCGTCGCGGATAACGGAGAAGACCGGCCGATCACGGCGGAGGAGCGGCGCTACTGGGCGTTCCGCGCTCCGGTCCGGGTTGAGCCGCCCTCCGGAGCGAGCAATCCGATTGATGCGTTTCTTCTGGCAACGCTGAAGAAGAACGGGCTGCAGGCCGCCCCACCTTCCGACCGGCGGAGTTTGGTCCGGCGGGCGTATCTGGATCTGATTGGTTTGCCGCCCACCCCGGCGCAGGTGAATGCGTTCGTGAACGATAAAGCCCCCGGGGCGTTCGGGCGCGTGGTGGAGGAACTGCTGGCGTCCCCGCATTACGGGGAACGGTGGGGGCGGCACTGGCTGGACGTGGTGCGCTTCGCGGATTCGGGCGGCTTTGAATATGACCGGGACCGGCCGAATGCCTGGCGATACCGCGATTACGTAATCCAGGCGTTCAATCAAGACAAGCCCTATGACAAGTTCATCCTGGAGCAAATCGCCGGGGATGAGATAGCGCCGGATTCCCACGAAGCGCGCATCGCAACCGGGTACCTGCGGCTGGGTCTTGAGAACAACATCAAGAATGAAATGACACGGCTGGACGAACTGGACGACCTGGTGAGCACCACGTCGCAGGGGTTTCTGGCGCTGACCGTAGGGTGCGCGCGCTGCCACAATCACAAATTCGATCCCATCGCGCAGAAGGATTATTACAAGCTGCAGGCCGTCTTCTTCCCGGCGAAGGCACAGGAATATCCGCTTGCCAGCGCGGCCGAGATCCAGCGCTTCAAGGCTGAAGACCAGCGCATTCTGGATTTGATCAAGCCGCTGAAAGCTCAGGTTGCGGAGGTGGAGAAGCCCACTAAAGACCGCCTGCTGGCTGAGAAGCGAGCCAAGCTGCCAGAGTACATCAAGGTAGCGCTGGCCACCGATCCACAAAAACGAACTGAAGGCCAGCGTCTGAATGCTGAGCAGGTGGAGAAGACACTCGCGATTGAAGAGGTGGACCTGAAGGCCGCACTGCCGCCCGCCGATTTGCAAAAACGAAGCCAGATCGCGGCGGAGATCGCGAAGCTGGAAGCCCAACATCCAAAGCCGCTGCCGACCGCGATGGCGATCACGGATCCGGCGGGTGAGGCTCCGCAGTCGTACTTCCTGCATCGCGGGAGTCCGGGGCTGAAGGGCAGCGTGATGAAGCCGGGCGTGATCGACGTCGCGAGTTGGCGCGAATGGAACGTCCCCTCGACCGGGCGGCGTAAGGCTTTGGCGGAGTGGATTGCATCGCCAGAGAATCCGCTCACCGCGCGCGTGATGGTGAACCGGATCTGGCAGAATCATTTCGGCGAAGGCATCGTCCGGACGCCCAACAATTTCGGCAAAATGGGCCAGGCCCCGACGCATCCGGAACTGCTGGACTGGCTGGCGACCGAGTTCGTGCGGCAGGGCTGGAGCGTGAAGGCCATGCAGCGGCTGATTCTGAATTCCGAGGCCTATCAGAGGTCCAGCGACGACGTGGCGGCCAACCTGAAGACCGATGGAGAGAACCGCTACTTCTGGCGCATGCCCCGGCGGCGCTTGGAGGGCGAGGCGATTCGCGATTCCATCCTGGCGGTTTCCGGCAACCTGGATCTGAAGACCGGGGGCTCCGCGATTCATCCTTATATCGATCCCGCTCTCTATCAATCCAGCAGCAAGCGGACCTGGGTGGGTAAGCCCGATACGGATCCGGAAAACTGGCGGCGCAGCGTCTATGTGTTTTCCAAGCGTTCGATTCCACTGCCGATTTTGGACGTGTTCGATAAGCCCGATTCGGTATCGTCCTGCGCACGGCGCAACCGCAGCACCATCGCTCCGCAGGCGTTGATCCTGATGAACAATTCGTTTGTTTTGATGGAGGCGCGGAAGTTCGCGGAACGGTTGGAAAACGAAGCCGGCGCGGATGCGGCAGCCCAGGTGAACATGGCGTTCCAACTGGCGCTGAGTCGCGCGCCCGACCACTCAGAGCGTGAGCAAGCCGTTGCCTTCGTCAAGGCTGGGCCCAACGGCCTGGTGGATTTTTGTCAGACAGTATTTAACCTGAACGAGTTTGTATACCTGCCATGAGCCCTGCCGTGAACCGAAGATTTTTAAGCCGTCGAGAGATTTTGCGCACCGCCGGAGGGGGCATCGCCGGATTGGCGCTGGCCGATCTGATGCGAGGGGGCACGTCGGGAGTGTCGCCACTGGCGCCCCATGCCCCGCATTTTGCGGCTAAAGCGAAGGCCGTGATCTCCATCTTCTGCTATGGCGGCGTAAGCCAGGTGGATACGTTTGATCCTAAGCCGGAACTGCTGAAGCGCCAGGGCGAGGCCATGACGGGCAAGGGCCAAGTGGTGGTGTCGCAGGGGCATCCAGGCGGGCTGATGCCCTCGCCGTGGAAGTTCGCCAAGCATGGCCAATCCGGAATGGACGTGTCGGAATTATTCCCGCACATGGCCAAGAAGGTGGATGAAATCGCGCTGGTCCGGTCCATGTATTGCACCAGCAACGACCATGCTCCGGCGCTGTTCCAGATGAACACCGGGTCGATTCAAGGCGGCTATCCCAGCATGGGGAGTTGGGTGACGTATGGGCTGGGCACGGAGAATCAGAACCTGCCCGCGTTTGTGGTGTTCTCGGATTGGCGCGGCGGGCCAATTGGGGGCGCTCCGAACTGGGGCAACGGGTTCATGCCGGCCGCGTATCAGGGGACTCCGTTCCGGTCGAGCGGCGATCCGATTGTGGATCTGAAGCCGCCCACCGAGATGACGCCGGAGCGCCAGAGGAGTTGGCTGAAGCTGCTGGAGAGCCTGAATCA